>NZ_JAUBSX010000023.1:0-93187 GCF_036704885.1 Microcoleus sp. F4-D5
TATGAATTACGCCCTTGATTTAGCTAAATACTTCATCTTATCATGTTTTAGGTTGAAATTAAGATGCGTTTACCCTGGTTCAATGACCGGTTGTATATCATTCCGAATACTGCGATATTTCTTGGCAATAGCGCCTAGATTTCGGTTGAACATGGCCGAAATTTCAACTAGAATTAAAGGCTGCTCAGACATCTTCAATCCCTTCCCAAAGTTGAGCAACTGAGATAGTTTGTCCAGTCATGGCTTCGTCCCAAGCTTGCCGAAAATCTGCCAACACTTCTACTTGAGATTTATTATCTAAGTCTGCCTCTTCTGGAATTAGAACAATGACTTCTACACGGCTATTTTTATCAGTTATTAGAGGCAGATATAAAGTTAGTTCTCCCTGCTCATCGATCGTTGCCATGACTTTAAGTGCTTTCATTGCTACCTACTCGCAGATCCTTTAATTGGTAATGGTTAGATTTATTTCCAGGGTTTCAAGTTGGTGGTTTGTCCAATCGGTTGCAACTTCATTGGTTTCGATCGTTAGACATCTAGCATTATCCTACGGCACCAAAATACCAGCAATTGCCTGGTTGAGTGCCGCATAGCCTTCTGAATTAATATGCAGAAAATCTCGACTGTATTTAGGATCGACAATCCCCTGGGAATTCGCCAATACCTGACTGCTATCAAACACAGTTACTCGATCGCCCGCCAGCGTTTTGATATAATCGTTTACCTCTTGAATTGCGATCGCCACATCATCCGACCAAAACGGCATTCGCTGTATGGGCAACTTTCCTAACGGAAAGATAGTCGTTACCACAACCTTAGCTCCAGTATCAAGAGAATTTTTCACGATTTGCCCAATATTTGTCTGGCAATTTCGGATAATCGCCTCTTTTTGTTCTGGAAACAGGGGGATAGCCTTAAGGTCGTTGACACCAACTTGAATCACAATCATCTTAGGCTTCAGCGAAGCTACGTGTTGCTGAAAACGTCCCAGCACCTGCGCCGTAGTCTGACCACCTATGCCGCGATTGATGATAGTTGCGTTTTTGATTTGGTCAGGTGCCGGCCAAGTCTCAGCCCGTGAATCGCCGTAAAAGACAATGACAGGCTGTTGTGTCTTTTCTGCTGAATTGGGATAGGAGTTGAGGCCGAGTGGGTCAAGTCCCGTAGCATTTAATAGCAGGTAATACTTTTGCCATTGTCGGTAGAGAAAGACATTCAATGCTGCTGACCCTAACAAAGCTAAAGAAAGCGCTATAATTGCTATTTTTGTGGGTGTTTTCATAAGCTTTAAATGTTTTTGGTTCCCCCACGCGCCTAGTCAAAGAAACCGGGTTTCTGCGATAATTTAGGCATCCTGACGAGATTTTAGGAAGAAACCCGGTTTCTGAGTCCCCTGATTATCTGGGCAGTTTAACTTCGCGAACGCCATTGTTGATAACACCAGCAGACTATGTTCAGTCCCAATAATGGTAATAATATCGGTAGCAACCATTCTATAAACTTAAATTGCATTATCAAAAGTGGCAAAAAACATAGCAATAAAAATAATGACCCTCCAACAAACACCCCGACACCCATTGCTAACGATTTAAAACGTTTTCCCCCTGACATTTGAGGAGTCATCAAAATACCACCGACCATATCAAGCAGCATAAATACTTGAGCAATCATAATTATGCCTAGCAAAACCTGAATCCACTGAGGCTGACTTTGAACAAGATAAATAACTCCCTGAAAAATATCCTGCAACAACGTAAAGCGCTGACCATCAAGCATTGACTCCTCCCTGCGCTGCTTCCAAAAGGTCTGACAATGCTTGAACTGCTGCGCTATCTGCGTGAGGCGACCGTACAACTGCGCTGGTTGATGCCAATTGATTCAGAAGTGCATTCTCCGAATCATTATTTTCAGGAGTTTCTAGGCTGCATCCTTCCTCCTTAGCAACTACAAGAAGCAGAAAATGGATGAGTCGAAGTTTGTCTTGATGAGATAATTGACTGACAGTAGGTAGAAGTTCGCTCAGAGGCATATTGAAAAAAAGAAAAAGTTAATAGAAAAACAAATCGGATTATTTTCCTACACCAGCCGGCTGCTGACGGTTTCGCAGTTCGAGAAAAATCAACAAAGCATTAACATCAGCCGGATTCACCCCGCCAATTCTCGCCGCTTGACCAATAGTCAGCGGTTTCACCTTAGCCAATTTTTCCCGCGACTCTTTCGAGAGAGTTGTAATTGCCATGTAATCCAAATCCGCAGGCAATTGCCGGCGTTCGTGTTTGGCAATGTCGTCAATTTGATTTTGCTGTCTTTGCAGGTAGCCGGAATATTTGATGTCAATTTCTGCACCATCTTTCTCCGCCAACTTCAGACTGGAATTGCCTAAATTGTAGCGTTCCAAATCGACATAATGAAAACCCGGACGGCGCAACAAGTCAGCAAGAGTAATCGAACCTTTAATCGCTTGTTGAGTATCGGCAAAAATTGCCTTGCCAACTTCCTCGTGTTCTTTCACCCGCGTCGAGTACAAGCGTTCCTTCTCTGCCACAATACTAGCTTGTTTGCGATCGAATAACTCCCAGCGGCGATCGTCAATCAAACCAATTTCCCGTCCCAGCGGAGTCAAGCGTTGATCTGCATTGTCCGATCGCAATAATAGCCGGTATTCCGATCGCGAAGTCAACATCCGGTAAGGTTCCCGCAAATCCTTCGTACACAAATCATCTATCAAAGTCCCGATATAACTTTGCTCGCGAGAAAACACAATCATCTCCTGATTTTTCGCAAACCGAGCCGCATTAATCCCCGCCACAATCCCCTGTGCAGCCGCCTCCTCATATCCGGTCGTACCGTTCACCTGTCCCGCGCAAAACAGCCCTTCAATCTTCTTCGTCATCAGCGTCGGAAAACACTGAGTTGCCGGCAAATAATCGTACTCCACGGCATAAGCTGGACGCATCATCTCGCACTTTTCCAAACCCGGAAGAGTCCGCAGCATTTGCAATTGCAAATTTTCCGGTAAACCAGTCGAAAATCCTTGAATGTAAAGTTCAGGAATATCTCTACCTTCCGGTTCAATAAAAATCTGGTGACTTTCCTTATCCGCAAACCGCACAATCTTATCTTCAATACTCGGACAATAGCGCGGGCCCTTCGCATCAACCCAGCCGCCGTAAACTGGAGAAAGGTGCAAATTGTCTCTAATTAACTGGTGAGTAGCGGGCGTAGTCCGAGTCAAATAACAGGGCATTTGTTCGCGTTCGATCCAAACTTCTGGATCGAAACTAAACCAGCGAACCTCTGCGTCTCCCGGCTGCAATTCCAGGTTGGTGTAATCGAGAGTACGTTTGTCAACTCTTGCCGGAGTTCCTGTTTTTAACCTGCCAGTTTCAAAGCCCAAACGATTGAGAGTTTCCGTCAAACCAACGGCAGCAAATTCTCCCGCACGTCCGGCGGGCATCGACTTATTGCCCACCCAAATCGTGCCACCTAAAAAAGTACCTGTGGTCAGAATTACTGCTTTGCATTCAAAGGCGACGCCGAAGTATGTTTCGACTCCGATTACTTCTTCGTTTTTGCCCAAAACTAAGTCTGTTACCATCGCTTCTCGGATGGTCAAATTCTCTTGATTTTCAACAATATTATTCATCACAGCGGCGTATTCCCGCTTGTCAGTTTGTGCTCGCAGCGCCCACACTGCGGGGCCTCTCGAAGCGTTGAGGACGCGCTTTTGTAAGTAGGTGCGATCGGCCATTTTGCCAATTTCCCCGCCTAACGCATCAACTTCGTTAGTAAGTTGGGTTTTAGCCGGGCCGCCGACAGCCGGATTGCAAGGTTGCCACGCAATTTTGTCGAGGTTGAGGGTGAGAAGAAGGGTGCGACATCCGAGGCGAGAAGTGGCGAGGGCGGCTTCGCAGCCGGAGTGTCCGCCACCAACTACGATGATGTCGAAACTGTCTTGGAATTGTACTGGAGTTTGTGCGGTCATTCGATTTTAGATTTTAGATTTTAGATTTTAAATTGAAGAGGTGACTCCACGGATTAATCTGGGGGCTTGTATCCTGGATGTTGGCAATCAATATCAGCGCCGATGAGAGATGGGGTTTTAGTCTTGTCTTTATTCTAGTATAACTTAAAGGCTAAAAGACACTTATAATGTAGCGTTTATGTCAAAAAGTTACCATAAGGCGAGATGACGATTTTATTTTACGTTGATGAGGGTGGCACTGGCTGGAAAGATATGGAGACAAATTTCTTTTTTTTAGCTAGCTTTGCTATCCATGTCCAGCACTAGCCACAAATGGATAGAGAAGTTTCAGAACTTAAAAAGGAGATATTGAGTCTAAGGGAACCTGAAGGCTGGGAACTTAAGGGGCGCGATATTTGGCAAGGTCAGGGTTCATTTAAGAAATTTCCCCAGGAATTCCGTCATAGAGCCTTCAAGAAAGTTTCAGAAACTATGAGTCACTTACCTTGCCATATATTCGCTGTTCAAGTAAACAAAAAAAACTTGGGCGAAACCAGCGAAGATATTAAAGATGACACTGGTTTGTATCGTTTAGCTTTCAATCAATTATTAGAGCAGCTAGATGCTTATCTAAAGCAATATAACGAAACTGGAATATTACTTATGGATTCGCGCTCAGCTCACCATACCAGTGTTCAGGATCGGAGATCGAGCGATATTTATAGAGATTGGAAGTCACAAAAAAAATCTTCTAACTTTATGGAACTACCTTTTTTTGGGGTCTCAGACGGTTACACTGGTTTACAGCTAGCAGATTATGTGGTGTACTTGATCGATCGTTATTCAAAAAAAGCACGGACTGCCAGTGGTCATACTGAATTGGAGGAAGCCTTCCATCTACTTGAGCCGAAAATACAGTTGTTGAAAATTCCTATTCTCCAGCATAAAATCCACTTTGAATACCGCTAAAATGAAGGGTAAGTTTAAATGCGAATCCACGACTATTATAGTCGTGGATTTCGCCCTTATTGAGAGCTTAACCCTCTTTTAAAAGGGGCTTAAAATAACTCTCTACGCCTTGGCGGGGCGTTATTTTGGTAGGGATGGTTTCTTTCATCAATGTATCTTTCTGGTTGACAGGCGCACGGCATCTCAACCGTACCATACCTCCCCGTGCAGTTCGGGGCACCTTGTCTCTGACAGGCGCACGGTATCTCAACCGTACCATACCTCCCCGTGCAGTTCGGGGCACCTGTCATTTAATACCATTATATAGTATGGTAAAAGGTGTGGTCAAATATTGAACGCTCATAATTGGGGCATATTAATTGAGATTAAGATGATGCGATCGACTGCCAGATCAAAAGGGCAAAGTTACCACAACCTTGTTAGCGCCCGCAGGCACATTTGAATGTTTAGAAACTCCTGGCGCAACCGAGCCGCTGTGAGGAGTATTCTTTCTCCAACTGCTAGGAATTGCATTCGACTTGAACAATCAAAGATTGGATATTTTACCGATTAGCCAGACCGAAACTGATCTGACAATTCTGTAGATTGCTCCCCTGTTGCTAGAAAATTACCTGTAGCAGTTCTCAATCTTGGTGAGGTATGCCCGCGGAGCCCTATGCCCTAGAACACCTCATGTTACTGAGAAAGGCTATACTCCTTTTCTTCTCTACTCTTCATTGGCGTCCTACCTACCCTTCACCGAACCCCTGCGGGGAACGGGAACGGCTTCGCTGAAAGCGTCTTCGCGGTTCAATAATTCCGTAATCTTTCAGTTTTGCGCTATGTTAGACAAAAAAATCTCAACAAGCGTACACAACAAATGAAATATTTTTTCTTATCCGACGGGTGGAAAGTTGGGCGAGTCTGGGGAGTCGGCGGCGAGTGGAGTTACGCCGCTTGGAGACGCCACCCCGACATTGTACAACTCGACCTCTGTCTGTGGGATAACCAAGAAAAAATGTGGCTCTACCGCGTAGAAGACGCTGTACTGATGGTAGAAGTCAAACCCACAGCCCCAGTAGACCCGAACGATCCTGCCAAAAACATCGGCAACGTCGTGCTGACCAGACTGATCGATGCCGAGCAAGTCCTCGAACGCCTCGGGACGATCGCCGCCCGCTGCGAAATGGGCAACCCGCAACTAATATAATGCCCAACATATTGCAATCGGTTCTAACACTCGATACACTTCTTTAAATAACTTTCATTTTTATGCTTCCACCTTTAAAGGTAGAGGGCATTCGGCAAAAAGCAGAATTTAAAGCCCGCAGGTAACTGCTAGGGATTGAGAATCTGATTTTTCCGTCAAAATAGACATCATCACTTACACCTTGGAGAACCGCAGTCAATGGGACTACCCTGGTATCGCGTACACACAGTCGTCTTAAATGACCCAGGCCGATTGATTTCTGTACACTTAATGCACACCGCCCTCGTGGCAGGTTGGGCCGGCTCAATGGCCCTTTATGAACTAGCAGTTTTTGACCCTACAGACCCTGTTCTGAACCCGATGTGGCGTCAAGGGATGTTCGTGCTCCCCTTCATGGCCCGCTTGGGAGTAACGGGCTCTTGGGGCGGTTGGAGCATCACCGGCGAAGGTAACGTCGATCCGGGCTTCTGGTCTTTTGAAGGCGTCGCTGTCGCTCACATCATCCTCTCGGGCCTGCTGTTCTTGGCAGCAGTCTGGCACTGGGTATTTTGGGACTTAGAACTTTTCAGAGACCCCCGCACCGGTGAACCAGCGCTCGACTTGCCAAAAATGTTTGGCATTCACCTGTTCCTCTCCGGCTTGCTCTGCTTCGGCTTCGGGGCATTTCACCTTTCGGGACTTTTTGGCCCGGGAATGTGGGTGTCCGACCCCTACGGTCTGACCGGTCACGTCCAGCCAGTGGCACCTGCTTGGGGCCCAGAAGGCTTCGACCCGTTCAATCCGGGCGGCATCGTGGCTCACCACATTGCAGCGGGCGTAGTCGGCGTAATTGCCGGTTTGTTCCACTTGACTGTGCGGCCGCCGGAACGTCTTTACAAAGCCCTGCGGATGGGGAATATCGAAACTGTACTTTCTAGCAGTATCGCTGCCGTGTTCTTCGCAGCCTTTGTGGTTGCCGGTACGATGTGGTACGGTTCTGCTGCTACTCCGATCGAACTTTTCGGCCCGACTCGCTATCAGTGGGACAGCGGCTATTTCCAACAAGAAATCGATCGCCGAGCTCAAGCTAGTTTGGCCTCCGGCGCTAGCATCCAATCGGCTTACGAACAAATTCCCGAAAAATTGGCTTTCTACGACTACGTGGGCAACTCTCCAGCTAAAGGCGGTTTGTTCCGCGCCGGCGCGATGGTTAATGGCGACGGTATTGCTAAAAGCTGGCTGGGCCATCCAGTATTTACTGACAGCGAAGGTCGGGTATTGTCGGTTCGCCGCCTTCCCAACTTCTTTGAAACTTTCCCAGTGATTTTGACGGACAAAGATGGGGTAGTTCGCGCTGACATCCCCTTCCGCCGTGCTGAATCAAAATACAGCTTTGAACAAAGCGGAGTTACCGTCAGCTTCTACGGCGGCGAACTTAACGGTCAAACGTTTAATAATCCTCTAGATGTTAAGAAGTTTGCTCGCGCCGCTCAAAAGGGTGAAGTGTTTGAATTCGATCGCGAAACCTTGAATTCTGACGGGGTTTACCGCACTTCGACTCGCGGTTGGTTCACTTTCGGACACGCTTGCTTTGCTTTGCTGTTCTTCTTCGGCCATATCTGGCACGGTTCTCGGACTATTTTCCGCGACGTGTTTGCTGGAGTTGAGGCTGACATGGAAGAACAAGTCGAGTGGGGCCTGTTCCAAAAGGTGGGCGACTTGACCACAAGAAGAGAAGAATCTCTCTAGATTTCTCCAGCCTCCGGGTAGGCGAGAAACTTCCCCGGTACACAAAAACCCGGTTTCTTTAAGAAACCGGGTTTTTTTAGTTAATAATAAAACCAGCAATTAAGATAAAATAATACGGCAAGGGAAGATAGGGAAAATTTAACATGGAAAGTGTTGCTTACATTTTGATTCTGGCTTTAGCCATAGGCGTACTATTTTTTGCGATCGCCTTTCGGGAACCTCCCCGGATTGGCAAATAATTAGCTATACGCCTGCGGCAAGTCCAAAATATCCTGAACTGGACTGGGGTTAGCCCGCATCACAGCGATCCTCTTCGAGGGCTGCGCTAACGAATTTGGTGCGGGACTATTTCACCGCTGTTTGCTTTCGTTATTTTTCTAGTCCAGCCATTCATCAAACCGGGCGCGGTTTGATGAATGGCAATTTGGTGGCAACGCCTGTTAAAATCAGCAATCATGCGCTGTTCCTCCTGCCAACACACCAATAGCCGCGTTTTAGAATCGCGTTCAGCCGAATCAGGTCAAAGCATCCGTCGGCGGCGCGAGTGTTTGAGCTGTCAGCACCGCTTCACAACTTACGAACGCATAGAATTTGTGCCGATTACGGTGATCAAGCGAGACGGCAAGCGCGAATCTTTTGACAGGTCAAAATTAGTCAGAGGATTGGTTCGGGCTTGCGAAAAAACCGGTTTGTCTTCCGGGAATCTCGAAACCCTGGCAGAAGAAATCGAGGCACAACTCCAAGGTCGATCGCTTCGAGAACTTGCCAGTTCAGAAATTGGGGAAATGGTGCTGTTGCACCTGCGGCCGCTCAGCGAAGTCGCTTATGTCCGTTTTGCCTCCGTATACCGCCAATTTCGAGGCATCCGAGACTTTGTAGATACCCTAAATCACCTTCAGAATCCCCTCAACGAAGCTGAAAATCCAGAAACTCGGCCACATTTTGACGCAGCTTTGCCGGATGCGGATGCAGTCGATCGAGAAAGCCCAGCATCCTGCGCTACTCCCAGCTAAGCTCGCTTAAATTAATTTATAGAAATATTCTGGGAGATTGAAAACCGTGTCGCGAGGAAGGCCCGGAGGAATAGCGACTCAAGGGACTCTCATTCGAGCGAGCGTTCTTTTTTCTCAGTAAGAGTGCTGGGTGTGATATGATCGTCATCGGTCTAAAATAGAGTATAACTAGACAACGTAAAAACTTAACTGGATTAGTTGAGTGCGTAGTCACACCTAACGGTGTTGCAGTTTAGGAAAGCTCGCATTTGAACAAAACCTAACTAAAGATCGGTGACTAATTAAATACGGTAAGGCATACCGAAATTTACGCTTCTGGAGAAACCGACCTCTACTTAGACTGGAGTAATCCTGTCGCCAGCAAGTCGGCTCGTTGAATGAAGAATCTCAGTTTATTTATACCTGAGAGTGTCAAAATAGTCTACTTGACTCGGAATGTTAAGATTAAACGTTTTAACACAGAGTATGGAGTAACAGTAATGGCAAGCGCTGGTGTGCAGTTGCACCCGGCAAAAGTTAGCAAAAACTGACTTTAGTAAAAGATTTTGAAAAAAGTTAATCGCTTTTTCACCAAAATCTCGAAGATCTGCCGGCACAAACGAAAAACATGAAGGAGAGAAATCCTAGGAAACTATTCGCATGGTCAATCTCAAAACCACAGTCAAAGACATCGGCTTTACTCACGAAGATTTTGCAGCCCTACTTGATAAATATGACTATCACTTTAGCCCGGGCGATGTAGTAGCGGGTACAGTTTTTAGTATAGAACCCAGGGGCGCTCTGATTGATATCGGTGCTAAGACCGCAGCGTACATTCCCATTCAGGAAATGTCCATCAATCGAGTGGAAAGCCCTGAAGAGGTATTGCAATCAAACGAAACCAGAGAATTTTTCATTCTAACCGATGAAAATGAAGACGGACAATTAACCCTGTCTATCCGGCGCATCGAGTATATGCGGGCGTGGGAAAGAGTGCGACAACTGCAAGCAGAAGATGCCACAGTACGATCGCAAGTATTTGCCACCAACCGCGGCGGCGCACTCGTGAGAATAGAAGGGTTGCGAGGCTTTATTCCCGGTTCTCATATAAGTACCCGCAAACCGAAGGAAGAATTAGTCGCCGAAGAATTACCATTAAAATTCTTAGAGGTAGACGAAGACCGCAACCGCCTAGTGTTGAGTCACCGTCGCGCCTTAGTTGAGCGCAAGATGAACCGCCTCGAAGTTGGGGAAGTGGTCATCGGTACAGTGCGCGGTATCAAGCCTTACGGTGCCTTTATCGACATCGGCGGCGTCAGCGGCTTGCTGCACATCTCGGAAATTTCGCACGATCACATCGATACGCCTCACAGCGTCTTCAATGTCAACGACGAAGTGAAAGTGATGATCATTGACTTGGATGCCGAGAGGGGCCGGATTTCTCTCTCCACCAAGCAATTGGAACCGGAACCGGGCGCGATGGTCAAAAATCGCGAATTGGTGTACGAAAAAGCTGAGGAAATGGCAGCTAAGTTCCGCGAGAAAATGCTCGCTCAAAAGCAAGCTAAAGCAGGCATAGATATTCCTGTAGACTCGATCGATGCTGATGATGACCTATCCGACGAAATACTCGAAGACGTACCTTCAGCCATGGAAGAGGATCTGCCCGAGGTAGCACCGGAAGCAGCCGCAGCAGCACCCGAAGCAGTATTAGATTTAGTAGAGGAAGAAATCCCTCCTGCGACCGTCGAATAACATCGCAGTCACTGTTCTTCAAAGAGGGGATTTCCCCTCTTTTTTTTGCCTTTAAAGTGCCAATCACCAATCATCAATTACCAATTATATCGTTTCCGGTTGCACGATCGACACGATCTTGAAGACACCGCGCCGTGCTCTTGGATTACCCGGATTAATTGTAGGGAAAGGGCACTCCCGTTTTCTGGCCGTGGGTAATATTAATTCAGATGCGCCCGGATTTGATATTACAGCAGATTGCAAGTTTATTAACTACACCTGGGATCGATCGACTCCCTACAATGGCTTACCTGAAAAGTGCTGTATCAATTACTAATTACCAATTCCCAATTATTTAAAATCTTCCTGCAGACAGATGCAGCGATCGCTCTTTGAATTAATCCCACTATAGCAATGCTTGCAGGAGTCGTAAAATTTTTACCCCACCCCAACCTTCCCCTTATCAAGGTCTGGGAGTAAGAAATTCACAAATGATGCGAGGATTGCTATAGCAGATCGCTATTCCTAAATAAACATCGCCTTTAACCTGCTAATTTGTTAAGAGTTACAAACATCACGAACATCCGCAAAGATGCAAACTCATCTGAATTATCAGGCAAGAACCAACCAGACAAGCAAATCACACAACATAATGCTTAGAAATTTCTTGCCATCAAACTCACAGGCAAGCGGATAATGAAATCGAACTATTAAAATAAAAATTAGAACAGCTCAAAAAACGTCCCTATTCTAGCAAAGGAGCGATCGACCAAATCGAAAAATGGTTAACCGGTTCCCACATTTTGCAGAGATTGAGAATTAATCCTTACTACGTAGCCGGCGATACAATCAAAAATGTTAAAAAAATTACTTCCGAATTTCTGCACGGAGTGAAAGCCGGTGTCTTCGACTTGCACGCTCGATATTCACTGCCCCCACTGCAACATGATTACAGAAGAATTTAAGGATTTGGCAGAGACATCAGAAATGTCTGTTTGCCCGATGTGCGATCGCGAATTTAAAATTGATTTGCTCGATCGCGTCGAAGTTAGTTTTTCCCTGAACAAAGAAATCTAAGACCCGCAACTGCGACCCGTCTGCGCTCCCCCCTCCCGTACTCCAGAGCAAACTGCAACTGGTAACGCCTCTCTACTGCACCGAATCAGAGATAGTTAGCTGAGAAAAAGGTCGCTACCGCTACTGCTGTCCTCTGACTTTCGCTAAAGGGATTTTAAAGGTTGAAGGCGAAGAAACAGAAGCCATACAAAAAATTAAGTTCAAGCAGTTGGCCGGCGCAGATTTTGATAAAAAAGAGCTGGCCGTGCGTCCGGGAAAAGTTAAGCTCGAATTAACTAATACCGAACACAATTTGTCGGGGCTGATTTTGCATTCAGATCAATTGCCCGATGAATTGACAGTAGAACAACGATTACTATTATGTTGACTGATAAGCTGTTCTACATTTAAATTGTCTGTTAAAAAAGAATTCCTGTCTTGTGGGGAGTATGGGTTGGGCTCTTATAGCCCGCCCAGAATATACAATTTAAATGCGCGACAGCTTATTACCCGTTCTACCAGAATGTACGAAACACTGGGAGATACTAAAGCTTACAATATTGTGCGCGATCGTTTTGAAATTTTCTTTGAGTCGATCGATAAATTTGGCGGTAAAGTCATTAAAACCGTCGGCGATGCCGTCATGACTTCCTTTATCAGCAACGAACAAGCAATTATGGCTGCCGCTGGTGCTGTCGCCTGTTTGAGAGAATACAACTCAACTCGCCAACCACAAGACGGAATTCAAGTCAGAATTGGCATTCACCGAGGTACCGCTTTGCTGGTAAATCTTAATAATTCGATCGGCTATTTTCGCTCTACAGTCAACAAAGCCGCCCGCATTCAAAATCTTTCTAAAAGTGAGGAAGTTTCGTTTTCCGAAGAAGTTGATCGTGACCGAGCATTTATAAGTGCATTAAAAACTGCTGGAGTCTCCGAAATTCAAAAACGAGTAGAAGATTTAAAAGGAATACAAGGCGCACAAGTCGCTTATACTGCTAGAATTAATACCGAATCAGTAATCGCGCTGTCTGCTACACTGGCGGGTAAAAGAAGCTAAGTACGCAAGCAGATATACTACTTGGTTACGGCCAGCCTCTCGTTGCGATCGCCCCAACAGCAGATTGCATTGTTCAATAGCGCTCAGATCGTGGCTCCCACACTGTAGCTAATCCTTAAGGGATCTTCATCAGGCCGACAAATTAAGTAGGCTCTGATACAAATAGTCTGAATTACTCAGCCACACACTTACCAAATATGTTGGCTCCTAAATAATTGAAGTCCAGGATTTCACATCATGACTTCTCCTCAATTACCTCCAGAAAATACACCCGAATCGATCGCACCAGCGGCCCTCGACAGCGAACAATTAGCCGAAATCGAGGCCCCCTTTCCCATTGTTGGGATTGCCGCCTCAGCAGGAGGGTTGGCAGCATTCACGGGATTACTCAGCCATTTACCGATCGATACGGGTATGGCGTTTGTGCTGATTCAGCATTTAGACCCCAATCACAAAAGTCTGCTGACCGAGATTCTCGCCAGAACGACGCAAATGCCTGTTAATCAGGTAGAAGACGGGGTAGCTGTAGAACCCAATCAAGTCTACATAATTCCGCCCAACACCAAGATGGTGCTATCTAAAGGCACGCTGCAACTATCACCCCGCGAGAAGATTGAGGGCAAATATATGCCGGCAGATGCGTTTTTTCGCTCGTTGGCGATCGATCGCGGGCACAAAGCAATCGCCGTAGTTTTATCCGGGGGAGACGGAGACGGTTCACTCGGGATCAAGGCAATCAAAGCAGCCGGAGGCATGACTTTTGCTCAAACTCAAGACACAGCAAAAGTCGATAGTATGCCGAATACCGCTGTTGCCACAGGCAATGTCGATTTCGTTATGCCACCGGAAAAAATTGCCGAGGAACTCGGAAAATACAGTCGCAGTCGCCTTCTGACTGGCCGGCTTCCCCTGACAAAAGTTGACGAATCGCCCGAAGAGGGAGATGCCCTGGCAACTATTTTTGCGCTGCTGAAATCCACCACAGGCGTTGATTTTAGCAACTACAAAGCCACCACGATCGCTCGACGCATCCAGCGACGGATGGTGTTGTACAAGCTGGAAAGCTTGGATGATTACACCCAGCTTCTTCGACAAAATTCGGCTGAAGTCGCAGCCCTGTATGAAGAAATCCTGATCCACGTTACCAGTTTCTTCCGCGATCCCGAAGCTTTTGAAAAGTTAAAAGAGCTGGTTTTTCCCACGATTACCCAAAATAAATCGGCCGAAACTCCGATTCGGATTTGGGTTGCAGGATGTTCGACAGGTGAAGAAGTTTATTCGATCGCCATGTGCTTGTTGGAGTTTTTGGGCGATCGAGCCATCGTGCCACCGATCCAGATTTTTGCCACGGACATTGGCGAACAGGCGATCGGCAAAGCGAGGTCTGGCTTCTACTCAGAAAACCAAATGGTAGATGTTTCACCAGAGCGACGTGCTCGCTTTTTTATTGCCGAAGCAAGAGGTAGTTATAGAATCAGCAAGGCAGTCCGCGAACTTTGTGTATTTGCCCGACAAGACTTAGGCAGCGACCCGCCTTTTTCCAATATCGATTTAGTTAGCTGTCGCAATGTGCTGATCTACTTGGGAGAGCCATTGCAAAAAAAAGTGATGCCGATTTTTCATTACAGTCTCAACCCAACGGGCTTTCTCTTGTTAGGAACTTCTGAGAGTACCGGAGAATTTTCCTACTTGTTTAGTTCATTGGATAAAAAGTCTAAAATTTATGCCAAAAAGTTGACTGCGACTCGTCCTAATTTTTCGTTTACGCCAACTTCCTATCCTGTACTTAAAGCACGCGAACGGCAGGAAATGAAGGAAAATTTTAGGAATAGCTTTGATTTGCAACAAGAAACTGACCAACTGATTTTAAATCGATATGCCCCAGCCAGCGTGGTTGTCAACGAGCAGATGAAAATCCTGCAAGTGCGGGGAGACCTCGATCCTTACTTGAGAGTGGTAGCCGGAACGCCCGACTTAAACTTGCTGGCAATGGCAAGGGCAGGCTTGCTGGTTGAGCTTCGCACCGCGATTTATCAGGCACAAACGCAGAACGCAACCATTAGGAAAGAAAGGGTATTGCTTGAACTGGGCGGACGATCGAGTACCGTCAATTTTGAGGTGATTCCGTTCCAGCCACAGGCCGTCGAAGGACGCTACTTTTTGGTGGTATTTGAAGAGGTTTCACCCCCGGTGCTTAACCTCAGCACCCTCACTTCTGAAAGCTTAGATCGAACCGATCTATATCCTGAAATTGATCTGCTGAGGCAGCAACTTGCAGTCGCTAACCAAGAAAAAACTGCGGCTCAAGCCCAACTGCAAGCGCTGACCCAGGATCGGGAAAGTCTCAACCAAGACCTCAAAATTGCGAACGAAGAAATCCTATCGAGCAACGAGGAGTTGCAAAGCATCAATGAGGAGTTAGAAAGTGCCAAAGAAGAGATTCAAGCCACTAACGAGGAACTCACTACCACTAACGATGAACTTCGCAGCCGAAATATTGAACAAAGCGTGGTCAATAACGATCTGATAAATTTGCTTTCCAGTATCAATATCCCTATCTTAATGCTGACAAACGATTTACAGATTCGACGCTTCACGCCAACGGCACAGCAAATTTTTAGTGTGATTCCCACAGATGTCGGACGACCCTTTAGCGACATCCGCTCAACTCTGAACGTTCCTGACTTGGAACAAATGATTTTGGAGGTGATTGAGACTCTCCAGACGAAAGAACAAGAAGTTCAAACTTTATCGGGATATTGGTACAACCTCCGCATTAGTCCTTACCAGACAACGGAAAACCAGATTGACGGTGTGGTGATGGTTTTCGTCGATATTGATGCTCTTAAACGCAGTGCCAGAACTTTGGAGGAGGCCCGAAATGATGCTGAAACCATTGTGGAAACTGTGCAAACGCCTTTAGTCGTCCTAGATGCTGATTTCCGAGTGAATAAAGCAAATCGATCGTTCTATGAAATGTTTCATATTTTACCGTCAGAAGCAGCAAAATCTTCGCTGTTTGAGCTAGGCAACGGGCAGTGGAATATCCCCCAAGTGCGATCGATTCTGGAACATATTCTGGTTGGTGATGTTCAGCTTCAAAATTATGAGTGGAATCACCTGTTTGATAATATCGGGCACAAAACCATGCTGCTAAGTGCTTGTAAATTTGAACGAGAAGATCGAGCTGTAATGATTCTGTTGTCGATCGAGGATATCACGGAGCGCAAGCAGTTTGACGTAGTACGATCGCAGTTATTACTGGAGGAACAGTTTGCCCGCCAACAGGCAGAAACAGCCAACCGCAGTAAAGATCAATTTCTCGCGGATCTCTCCCACGAATTACGCAATCCCCTGACTCCGATCCTGGGCTGGACACAAATTCTGCGTTCCGGGAAACTGAAGGAAGCAGCCGTTACTAAGGCTTTAGAGGTGATCGAGCGCAGCGCGAGGGCGCAATATCAGTTAATCGAAGATATCCAGGATATTTCCCGGATTGCCAGTGGCAAGCTTCAACTGTGCGTTTGTCCGATCGATCTGCGGTTAGCGGTGCAATCTGCACTGGAGAGGGTTCAATTATCCGCCGAAGCAAAAAACATTCAACTTGTTTCGGAGTTGACTTCTACGACTGTTTTAGGGGATATGAATCGCTTGCAGCAAGTTGTGTGGAATCTTCTGTCTAATTCGATTAAGTTTACTCCGGCGGAGGGACGAGTGGAAATCATGCTATCGGCGACGGAGAATCACGCTCAACTTCGTGTTAGCGATACGGGAAAAGGGATTCCGGCAGACTTGTTGCCGTATATTTTCGACTGTTTCCCTCCAGCCAATTCCAGCAGGGTTAAAGGGAATCAAGGGCTGGGATTGGGTTTATCGATCGTGCGTCACCTCGTTGAATTGCACGGGGGAACGGTGGAAGCCGAAAGTCCGGGTGAGGAACAAGGAACTACAATTACTGTGAGATTGCCGTTGCGATCGCTGCCTCAAGAGTTGACCTCGGCGATCGATTTAAAGTCAACTGCTTTGGTAGAACATTTAAACACCTCTAACGAGCGCGTCCCCTCTCTCGAAGGCTTGCACATCTTAGCCGTAGACGATCGGATCGATACGCGCGAGTTCTTACAATTTGTGCTTGAAGGCTATGGGGCGGAGGTTTTGGCAGTTGCATCTGCCAGAAGTGCGATCGCTGCTTTGACTGAAAATCCGGGGCGATACGACTTGCTAATCTCCGATATCGGAATGCCAGAGGAAGATGGGTATTTCTTAATTCGAGAAGTGCGAGCTCTGGCTGCGGAAGCCGGAGGAGAAATCCCCGCAGCGGCGCTGACTGCCTATGCGACCGATAAAGAAGGGCAAAGGGCGATCGAAGCGGGTTTTCAAAAGCATATTGCTAAACCTGTGGATCCCGTTAAACTAGCATTAATTATTGCCAATTTAGCGGGACGATTTTAATTTATTTATTGTAGGAACACAACATTTTTCATAGTGCCAACTTAACCCTAACAGTCCTGGAAGCAACAACGCGGTTGATTAAGATAATTTGGTCGTATACGCTCGATCTCGACAGCGAGAAACAGGTTTTTTTTTGCAGGAGTTAAGCACAGATGCTACCTGTACGTGCAAACTGTGCACCTTACCACTACAAATATTGTAAAAAATTATTCCTTGCGTAAGTCCTATTTGATTGGCCTGCGTCCAGAACCGATCGACATCAGCTTCGTTTGTGGGATTCATGTTCGCAGATTTGGGACTTGTGTGTACAGGGTAGGCTTCTTAATGGGATCGAGACTCGGCCAAAAGCGAAATTTATTAATGGTTTTGGAGTTAAGGATCGTCAATTAAATAATTTCCTTTTTTCTTGTGGGATGGGAGTCCCGCCCGCCCAGAAATGACGGGCGGGACGCCCATCCCACAACAAACAGGAAAAGTGGATTTTATTTAATTCTCATTCCTAAGCTGATATTAAATTAATAGTCCTGGACGCACGATTGTTGAGAAACCGGGTTTTTTTACGAAAACACGGGTTGTAGGCCGCACAGGGGCGAAAACAACCCGGTTTCGCACCGCCCCCGATGCGTGCTGGACTGATTAATTGCCTTTTTCAAACCGCTGGCGCGCGAGGGGATTTAAACAAGGTCGATCGTTGGTGGGTCGATCGCCCCTTCGCGCACAAACCACACCAGCGCATGAATCGAAAAATCACCTTAAAACAGTTTTAAGACCCCAAAAGCCTGCGGATTTCTTGCCTGTAATCCTCATTATTCAAACCTTCACCGCTAGCGAGCTCCGGATCTATCGCCTGCGAGATAGCAGCAATCCGATCGGCAGTAGCGGGGTGAGTGCTCAAAATGCTGGGAGGAGAAGGCTTGTCGAGCAACTTTTTCATAAAATCAACCATCCCAGATTGAGCGTAGCCCGCTCGCCCCATAGTTTGCAATCCCAACTGATCGGCTTCATATTCTGCTTGGCGGCTGTGGGGACGGCGCAAAGCCAGTTCCACCCCAATCTGAACTGCCTGAGATCGATCGAGCCCAGTCGCCGAAGCCAAACCAGAGGCGATGGCCATTTGACGCATTTGTTTAAGCGCGTGGCGAGCGTTAATGTGAGCGATTTCGTGGGCGATCACACTTGCCAATTCTGCCTCATTGTCCGCCGCCGCCATCAAACCTTTATTCACATAAACAAAACCGCCCATTGTCGCAAAAGCATTAATATTGTCGTCGTCAATCACTTGAAAAGTATAGGGAATATCGGGACGAGTGCTTTCTTGAGCTAGCCGCTGACCGATGCGGTTGATATATAGTGTAGTGTCCCGATCGCGGTCAATTTTAAACTCCCTGTTGGCCAACTGCTGATTAATTTGTTGGCCAATAGTCACCTCTTGGCGATCGGACATATTCGATAATTGAATAACTTGAATGCCCCGAAAAATTAGTTCAGGCAAAGAAAATGCTTGAGTCTGTTCCGGGGAAACCACCCAGATACCGGCAGCGACAATCAGCGACAGAAATAGATAAATCCCCCGGCCGCAGGTACGCCGGCAAGTCAACCAAAAACTTTTTAACATGAGTGATACGTGCGAGAAGTTAGATAAACTTTTAGGAAAACGGGAAAAGTCACTACATCGGCAGACGCAAATTGAGGCTGCTTAGTTGCTATTCTAGCTTTTTGCCAATTTTTGACCGAGAATATGTTGATGGTACCCGCCACGCGATTTATCCGTGGAATCAATCGAAAGCATCTCAAATCGAAAATCCTCAAGAAAGAGCATTTATCGGTGGGGTCAATCTAAAATCTCAAATCGATTGACCCCGCCCCGAGTTCCCGGCGATGGCCCTGCGGTCAACCAACCGCCCTCTACTGCCTTCTGCCTTCTGTTTTAAGTGCCCGAGTGATGCGGATTTTGGGCGATCGTTGTGGTAATATCTTTTAGCTTCAGGACTTACGCATCAATTACGCATCAATTACGTATGCCTTTGCCAGCCGTAGCGGATCTTTGGCAGCATCCGTTTTTCCTCGGTGTCTGCGTAAGTCCTGAGCTTGTAAACATACTCCTGTCGCTATCAGTTAATTAAGCGATTTATGAAAATTTTGGATTCTCAAGGTCGGCTGTTCGGCAAACTCAGCATTCTAGACGTAGGTGCAGCGATGATCGTACTGCTAGTTGCAGTCGGAATCTTTTTCTTTCCCGGCACTTCTGGCGGTTCCGTCGCCCAAGTCGGCACCAGTTTCAAACCTGTAGAGATTGATGCAATTGCGATCGGTCTCAAAGGGACAAACGTTCAAGATTTATTCAAACCAGGCGATCAAATCAATGTGGTGATCCGCAATCAACCCTCCGGTCAGATTACTATCAAATCTGTCAAAACTCTCACCAGAACCCTAGCAGTTCCTCAGCCTAACGGCACTCTGAAAGCTCTCCCCGATCCCAGAGAAGAAGAATCCTTCAGCAAAAATATGATGTTTACCTTAGAAGGTAAAGGTCAACTTACTGAAAATGGCCCGGTTTTAGGGAATACGAAAGTCAAAATTGGCACTACCCTAGAGCTTGAAGGCAAAAAGTACATTTTCAACGCTAGCGTCATCGATGTGCGAGTAAAAGAATAGTTATTAGTCATCAGTCATCAGTCATCAGTCATTACTAATTGGTTATGGGGAATGGGGAATTAATCTTCCTTATTCCCTCTTCCTCAATGGCTTACATCCGTTATATCAATTGCGGTGTAACCGCAATTGATATAAACGGAGGACACGGCAATGCTGTTTCCCTACCCAATTAATTGTAGGGAAACAGCATTGCCGTTTTCTCATGGTTCGAGTCCGCACGCGCCTAAGACTGTGGGGTAATATTAATTCCGATGTTACCGAATTTGATATTACATTCCTTACATCCGAAGCAAGCGAATCTGTTGCCAAATTCCCTCTTCCTCCATCCGTTACATCACCTACATTGCTAGTTGCCGAACTTCTTCACCCTTGTGAAAGCAATTTTAAATACTGCCGAATTAAGCCAATGGTGACAGCCGGCATTTCTAACTGCGGAGTTAAACCTACGTTTTCCAGAGGTTGAAAAACTTTGATTGCTTCGGGGTTGAGGTTTGCCAACCGCTGGCCGATATCGGGGCCGGTAAACTGCGATTTTTCTCCCCATATAATCGCTGTCGGTGTTTTTAGCTGAGTGATGTACAGCGACAAATCAAAACACAAATCTCCCCGTACAAAAGACAGCGCAGCATATTCTGCATTTGGTTCTAAAGCAGATTCGAGGTAAGCATTAACAATTTCTTGGTAAACGCGGCTCGGGTCTGCAAATTGGCGCTGTTCTAGGAAGCTGCGGATGCCCCCATCGGTGGCGATGCCGGTACTGTAAAGCAATTTGTCTAAAATCGGCGTGCCCACTAGCTTGGCGAAGAAACTGCGGCCGTAATCTTGTCCGAAGTCCGACAAACCGCTGGGTATCGTCAAAATTAGGGATTTGAACAGATCCGGCCGGACGATTGCCGCTCGAATCGCGATCGCCCCCGTCAGCGAAGAAGCGATCGCATCTGTCGGACTGTCGCAAGTTTTTTCCAGAAATTCTATCAAAGTTGTGATATAATCTTCAACCTGATAATTTCTCGGCGGATGTTCCGATCGTCCCCAACCGATTAAATCAGGTGCTAAAATTCGATACTCAGCCGCAAAAGCCGGATAAACTTTCGACCATTCGTAGGCACTCGACCCGCCCCCAAAACCGTGAAAAAATACTAAATTCGGTTTATTTTCCGAACTTGAGGCAGGCAAACCGATCCAAGGCATTTTTTCAGCAGTGTAGTAAACCATTCTGCCGAGAGAAGTAACTATCGATCGCTGACCGAAGCCGAGGGGTACAAGCATAAACTAACCTTAATCGCTGTTATATTTTAGATTCTTTTCCACCGCCCCGTGTCTGTTTAAAAAACTTGCAAAGCTGGTGGCGTTTTTGTAAAGATTGAGTAATGATTTAAGTCTATTTTAGTACAAGTGAACCGTGAAACTACAGACAGGAAGTAACCTTTGCGATTTGGGCAGTTCCGCTTTGTAGTTATCCTTACAGTTGCAAACTACCGCCGATCGGAGATAATAGCAAAATGATGGGTAAGACCCCTCAACAGAATGGAGTCTGTTCGCCAACCCGGAAAGCAGGCCCTGGAACAGTGGGAGCATTGGATCTCGCTTTCAGGTTGAAGGCAGTTTTGCAGCCGTGAGCCAATCATAAATAATTAATCACCATATTTGGCGGAGCAGTGGCTTTTGAGGTCGAAAGTCTTTGTTGGAGGGGGGGCGATCGATCGGTTTTCGATTCCTAAATAGCAGGTTTGGCAATCACGGGCACGACCGCTATAAATTCCCAAACACAAGAAACAATTAATCTTAGGGAGGTCTACTAAAAATGCAACTGCTTAGGAAACGGGATCGCGAGGGTTTTATGGTTGACGCAAAAAGTCTTCAATCTGACGGGTTTGCAGAATTTGATACTGCCTGTAGAAACACGGATTTAAACGGCAAAAAGTCTTTTGTCGCCACTCCAGAACGATCGGGCGCAGGGTCAGAGATGCGATCGCGGGCTACTGTACCGGCGGTCGTCCGCGTAGCTTTAGAAGACTTGAAATGCTTTGAAGTAGTAGAACACCAGTTTGCACATTGGGGGGTGACTTTTACCAATGCCGTTGCCATCCAACCGTCAAACCCAGCATTTTTCACGGCTTCTGGGTCAACAGTGTTAATGGGAGCCCCCAAAAGCGGACTGATCGAAGTAACTTTTAAGTATCCTGTTCGCTGGGTGTCAGGACTGGTAACCAGTTCGCGGCGAACTGTTTTATCTGCTTGCGACATCGACGGCAACTCAATTGTTCACGATGAAATGCCGGCCCCGAATCTCGCCGGGTCTAATTCTCCGATCGCCCCTAGCGCTCCCCTGCGCGTAAAAGCTCCGAATATTTATCGAATTACTTTTTACGCTTTTGACGGTCAGCTAGTAGTCGATGACTTAATGTTTGGATTTTAAAGCCATGCCATATGTAGCGTCCCAAGTCTGCAAACCTTCGAGAAGGGCATTGCGGACTAAAGCTTCTGGTTCCCGACTCAGCATCAGGCGAAAGCACTCGGCAGCGCGGGAACAGGCGATCCTCTGCGAGGGCTTCGCTAACGAACTTTTGACGGAACTCACAGGACCAAACCCACCCTTATTCACCAAATCGGTCATTTGCCGCACTGCAATCAAACGCTTCACGGGGTCAGCATCAGTCAAATCCGCCAGAATGCGATCGAGCGCCACTTCATCTTTTGCGGCCCCGAGATTCAACCATTGCCGCAGCAACAGCCCTGCAATCGCGATCGTGCCCAAATTCTGCAAAATCAGGCTCAAAGCCATCCAGTGGCTGCTTGAGTCCGCCCAAATCCCCAAACTCATGTAAGCAGCCAAGGTAGCAATCCCGCCCGTACCCACCGCTAAAACAAATCGGCGGTTCGGGCCCTCCCAAAATTGCTCGCTTTGGGATCGCAGCCATTGCCAGTCCCGCGACTGCCCTCGGTAAACCAGCATCATCGCTGCTATCCCCAGCCCAGTCGAAAACAGTAATTGACTGTTCCACCACCCCCAAACTGCTGCCAGGGTGAGAACTGCCAGCCAACCTTTCGATCTAGTCAAACTCTCTAGCAGCCACTTGAGAAAGGCTGTAGAAACCACAGGCGATCGGGCCCGCTCGCTCTTACCATCTACCCTCCGACGCCTTGTTTCGGCAGTCCGGCCTGCCGCTGCTGGGGTTCCCGGCAGGCGACCGTCCGAACTAAATTCTCTCAAAGCTTGGCTATCAGTCATTTCTAAAGACAATTCGCTCAAGGGGAGATTACCGAGTTCCAAAGTGCGATCGGAAACTTTCACGGGCGATCGATTCAGCTTGGTTGTAGTTTTTTTAACTTGATTCATACTGACTTTATTGAAAAATAAGTTAAAGTTATCCAGGCTTTTTTAGCACTGATTTAGATTCTCGGCAAACAAGACTCTAAGACTCTATGATACCGGAAATTCTACCCCGTGGCGAGTACAGCAACTGCGCTGAATTTCGAGAAATCCTTACCAAAAATAGAGCAATTGAAGATTGTTCATAAAACCACCACGATAGGTTAACAGCGAATATTTCTGCATCACTCTTGAGACAGAATGGCGGTCTGAGTTAGCATGACTGCAAAAAACCCAAAAAATTAAACTTTCTGAAATTGAGGGAATTTTGAGTGCTTGAAGTCGTCCCCAAAGAAATGCGCGACAAAAATTTAGCCTTTTGCCCGCAGGCCCGGGATCTGGCTGCTACCTCCGGTGTCAGATGAAAGTGGGTTCAGCTTGACGGCTAGCTTCCGGAACAGCAGCCTCCGGGCGGGCCGAAAATCCAGACACAGACAGTATTGTTGGATAATTAGCATGAGCATTCCTAAACTGCTAAGATTTTTGAATTAACGGGAGTTGAGGGAGCCCATCATCCGAGTTCAAACCGGTCAAGCAGCAAGGCAAAAAACCGACCGCGCGATCCTGTTCGGCAAGTGCGGAGGCTAGAAAAACAGCGGCTTTTGACCAGACTCAGGCAGAATTCCTGCCCCAAAGTGTGTCTGCGGAGGTTAGGCTAGTGAAGAGAGGAAAAGAATAGTTACGATCGAGACTTCATTAGTTTACCTTGTAATTTCTTGCTCAGTTGTCAAGCCCAACAGTTTTGCATTTTCTGGCAAGCGAGACTCTTAGCACTTCCAACCAGTGGGGAACTCGACCGTCAAAGAGCTTGGGTTTGATGGTAAAGCCCTTACTAAATATGTAAACACCTTACCGATGGCTCGCCGGAACAATCTTGCAAGAAAACCCATGTCTAGTATGCAAAACCAATTCACGGTTCACTTCTGGGGCGTTAGAGGTAGCATAGCCTCTCCCGGGGCTGAAACAGTACGTTACGGGGGCAACACGCCCTGTGTAGAAATGCGAGTGGGTGAGAGCCGCCTAATTTTCGATGGCGGTACAGGATTGCGGGTTTTGGGACAAACTCTCCTGTCTCAGATGCCCGTAGAAGCTCATATGTTTTTTACTCACTCTCACTGGGATCACATTCAAGGATTCCCATTTTTTGTCCCAGCTTTTATTCCAGGCAATTGTTTTCACATCTACGGGGCAGTTGCTCCTTCTCCTAATAATGCTACTATCCAGCAGCGGCTAAACGACCAGATGCTCCACCCGAATTTTCCGGTGCCCCTGCAAATTATGGGGGCAGACCTGAAATTTAACGATATAGAAGTGGGCCAACCGCTCGAAATCGGAGATATTAAGGTGGAAAATGCTTTGTTGAACCATCCCGGGGAAGCTATAGGCTACCGCGTGAACTGGCGGGGGTATTCGGCTGCTTACGTGACTGATACCGAACATTTGGCCGATCGTTTAGACGAAAATGTGCTGTATTTGGCCCGCGATGCTGAGGTGCTGATCTACGACGCTACTTATACCGATGAGGAGTATTATTCGGAGAAGAGCAGCAAGGTCGGCTGGGGACATTCGACTTGGCAGGAAGCGGTGAAGGTGGCAAAGGCTGCTAATGTCAAAAAGTTGGTGATTTTTCACCACGACCCGCTGCACAATGACGAGTTTTTAGACAGGGTGGGAGAACAAGTGGCTCAAAGGTTCCCGAACAGTTTGATGGCGCGGGAAGGTTTGTCGTTACAGTTGCTGCCTCCTCATAACGATTTATCTGATTCTGAAGTCTTGAGGTCGGAAATCTAAAATTTAAGTTAGGACTGACCTCATTCAAAGACGGATACAAGCCCCTGACTCCTGTCGTGGAAAATCTAAAAGTTGAGACCAGAGTTCAACCTCCCAGATTGCATCTGTGGAGTCAATCTAAAATCTAAAATCTAAAATCTAAAATCGAGTGGCGATCGCAATCTGGCTAAGTATGTCAAAATCTTAAGCGTGTGGGTAACTTCTTCTTGTACCGCTGCTCTGACTCCAACTTCTGTTGCCTTGGGAAACTTTGACGGTTTGCACCTAGGGCATCGACAAGTCGTGCAGCCAATAATTTTAAATCGATCGCCCGGGCCAAATTCTGCGACAGTTGTTGCGTCGGGAGAAAACTTGCGTTCAAACGCTGGCACAGATGAAAATTTGGAAAGCGAACCTCCGGCGACCTGCTACAACGACTCAGCAGCACCGCCCGATGGAGCCGACAGCGGCTGTAATTATGATGGTTCGATCGGGCAGACGAAGGCAGAGGGGAACAGCCTCTGTGCTCGAGATTCTGATGGAGCCGATCGACTTTACAGCACAGTGGTGACATTCAATCCCCACCCGCAAGAATTCTTTTCGGGTCAACCGAAAAAACTGCTGACGCCTCTGGCAGAAAAGGTAGAATTGCTCGCCGCAATGGGCGTCGAGCAATTAGTCATGCTGCCGTTCGATCGAGAATTGGCGGCTTTGACTGCTTGTGAGTTTGTCGAGAAAATTTTGGTGCAACAACTAAAAGCGAGTCGAATTAGTGTGGGGGTTGATTTTCGGTTTGGACGGGGACGCGCTGGGACGGCTGCAGATTTGCAGTCGATCGCCTCGGGTTACGGTATTGATGTTGGTCTTGTACCGCTGCACAATTGCGGTGAGGGCGATCGGATCAGCAGTTCTGCAATCCGCGAAGGTCTGGCATCCGGCGACCTCACAAGAGCGAATAAGTTGCTGGGGCGACCTTACAGTTTAGTCGGGACTGTGGTTGGGGGACAGCGGCTGGGCAGGACGATCGGATTTCCTACTGCTAATATCGAACTGCCGCCGGAAAAATTTTTGCCGCGTTTTGGCGTGTACGCGGTGCGAGTCTCGGTGAAGCATGGATGGGAAAAGATGAAAGAGGAAAGTTCTTCCTATCAGCGGGAAAATCCCAAATCTCTAATTACCGGCACAGCATCAAATTTATCTTTTGTCAATGGGGTGATGAATGTTGGCTGCCGCCCGACGGTAGACGGGCTGCAACCCACTGTGGAAGTTCACCTGTTAGATTGGTCTGGGGATTTGTACGGTAAAACCTTGAGCGCGAGTCTGGTAGAGTTTTTGCGGCCCGAACAAAAATTCGCTTCTCTGGATGCTCTCAAAACTCAAATTCAGGCAGATTGCGATATTGCTAGAAGCGTATTAGCTGCTAAAGTCTAATAATTATGTGATCTAGAACAGGCGATCGGTTTTCAAAATGGTGCAAGATGAGTCAGACTAAATTCTAGTTCTACAAATATGAAGTCCGCAAGGCAAAGACTCAAGAATTTGGCAATCTTGATATCTTTTCCACAATTAGCAATTAGCAATTAGCAATCAGGGATATGAGACAACATATTGAGCGGCTCAAACAAAATCTAGGCAAAACTATTGTTGGCAAAGCCGATGCTATTCGCTTGGTGCTGGTAGCCGTGCTTTCGGGCGGACACGCGCTGCTGGAAGACGTGCCTGGTGTGGGAAAAACACTGCTGGCGAAGTCTTTGGCGCGATCGATCGATGGGAAGTTTCAGCGGATTCAGTGCACTCCCGATTTGTTGCCGACTGATATCACCGGTACTAATATTTGGAATCCGCGCAGCGGAGAGTTTGAGTTTTTGCCAGGGCCAGTTTTTGCTAATGTTTTGCTTGCCGATGAAATAAATCGGGCGACGCCGCGAACTCAGTCAGCTTTGCTGGAAGTGATGGAAGAAAAGCAGGTGACAGTAGATGGAGTGTCTCGGAACGTTCCCGCACCATTTTTTGTGATTGCGACTCAGAACCCGATCGAATATCAAGGCACTTTTCCGCTGCCGGAAGCGCAGATGGATCGGTTTACTTTGTCTTTGACTTTGGGCTATCCCGCTGCGTTGGAAGAGTTGCAAATGTTGGAACGGCTTTCTGATAGTTTTGCAGTTGAAGATTTGCAGCCCTGTATTTCTTTGGAAGAAGTGCAGGAATTGCGCCGTTTGTGCGCTGCTGTGAAGGTGGAAGGCTCTTTGAAACAGTATATTGTAGATTTGGTGCGATCGACGCGGGAAGATGAGGAAATTACTCTGGGGGTGAGTCCCCGGGGTGCCGTGGCTTTGCACCGGGCGTCGCAGGCTTTGGCATTTATGGAGGGCCGGGATTATGGGACTCCTGATGATGTGAAATATTTGGCGCCGCACGTACTGTCTCACAGGTTGATTCCGGCAGGCGGAAGGAGGGCTAAGGCGATTGTTGACAAGTTGTTGCGGTCTGTTCCTATTCCTTAAAAAGTTTGTAAGTAGGTTGCTTTAATTCAAGGAACAGGCTTTGCGGCCTGTTCCACAAACAATTAATTTTCCTGTAAAGTGGGCAGGAGAACCCGCCCTTGAAAGACTTATTAATCATGGTGCAAGATGTCATATCAAACCCGGTAGCATCGTCGGGCGTCAAATCCAGTCAACACTCAACAATCACGGACGCTGCAACCGGAATCAATCTAATTCATCTGCGTTAATCTGTGTTTATCTGCCCTCATCTGCGGTAAAAAAAAGAAAATTTCAGCAAGCGCAGATGACAAGAGATTGACGCAGATTCACGCAGATAAAGATCGGAGATATCTGAATAATTCCGATGCTAACAGATAGATTTGATATCAGTTAATCAATAGGTTTTGCACCATTCTCAAGCACTCTCAAACAGCGCCACTAATTTCTTTGCCTCTAAATCGACATTGTGTTGTTGAGCAACCCGTTCTGCTCCTGTTTTCCCCATTTGTTCTAGTTTTTCTACAGGTGCTTCCAATACCGCGCGCATCGCTACCGCTAATGCTTCTGCGGAACCGGGAGGAACTAACCAACCGCAAACACCGGGTTCTACGAGCTCCGGGATGCCAGCAACATATGTGCTAATTACGGGCCGGTGGAGAGCGAGGGCTTCCATAATTACAACGGGCAAACCTTCAGCAAAACTCGGCAATACCATTGCCCGCGAAGCTAAAATCTCTTGCTGAACTCGATCGCCGCTGGCCCAGCCGGTAATTTCTATATGATTTTGCAGGCCGAGTTGCAGAATCTGCTTTTCAATATCCGATCGCAGCGGCCCGTCTCCTACGAGTACCAACTTAAACTCTAAGCCTTGAACTGCTAGCAAGTTAGCAGCTTCTAGCAATAACAAATGACCTTTTTGTTCGCTGAGCCGGCCAATGCAAGCTAAGCGGGGTGCTGCGGGTATGGGGACGTAGGGTGCAGCTAAAAATGCACCATCTACGCCGCAGTGTATGACTTGAATTTTTGACCAAAAAGTGCGATCGCACCACCGAAAAAGCTGACTTTTACCGAAGGAACTAACGGCCGCTACAAAGGTCGATCGTTTAATTTTTTCGTCTAAGGAAAGAAGTGTGGCTTTATCGAATTCTTCAGGGCCGTGAACCGTGAAACTGTAAGTCGGGCCGCCAAGCACGCGGCACAGCATTGCGACTGTTGTCGAATTTGTCCCGAAGTGAGCGTGAACGTGTGCTGTACCGGATTCTGCAAACCAATTTAAAAGAATGCAAGCTTCTGCTAAATAAGCTAGATGCAGCAAAATCCCCCGTTCCGAGTGCCAGCCAACTTTGAACATTAACCGCACAGCTTCGATGAATCGAATTGGTCTAGTTGCGGCAGCGCGGAGCAAACCCCAGGCTAAGCCCTGTGCACCAACTCCGAGGATGACTTCAGTCAATTCTTGTTCTTGTTTGTCGGCTTCATCAACGAGTTCTGATTCGCAGGATCGGATCGAAAAACGCGCGACTTTCATGCCGCAATTTTCAACTGCTAGCACTTCTCTGCGGACAAAGCTGTGGCTGACTTTGGGATATTGGTTGATTAGATAAGCAATGTTCATGAACGGGGAGAAGATATTATAGTAAAGCTTTAGTTCAGTTTAGCCTTTAGTCGATCGAAGTCAAGTGATTTTCTGTAAACGAGCGCTTATTGTTGTCAATCATGACTGCAACTTATCTGAATTGCTCAGTAATTCGCACTGTTGAAATACATAATTTATGGCAGCAAAAAGTTTGTCTAAATCGTCTATTAAATAAGATTTTTTGTTGAGAGTAAAAACATTTGTTTTGAGTTTGCCAAACTGCCATAGTTTGCCGTTGGAAACAATGCCGAATACATCTTGTTCGGGTTTGTCATTAAGCCGTTGAGCTGCGATCGCTTCGGCTAAACATTGCGCCCATCCAGCCTCAAAATCATCTTGTTTGGCTTCTATAATTACAAAATAAGGTCGATCGAATACCAATTTACCTAAAGGAGATTTTTGAGCTAAAATATATTCAGGAAATCCGTTAAGATTAGCATCGCAGTTTAAGGCTTGGTGGCTCCACAAAATGAAGTTTTTGCGATATTGCTTCCAAACTTCTTTTAAAATCGGCACAATGATGTATTCACAAATAGCGTATTCTGAGTTGTTGACGACATTATCTTGCCTGACAATTTCTAAATCTTCTCGAAAGTAGTCAGGAATATTAAATGCTGTTTCAACAATAAAATTTGCTTCAATATAAGTGATTGTAAATTCTTTGAGAACGGCAGCGATCGTTTTATAAGCACTCAAAGGCATATCGAGATCCCCAACAAATGTTTCAGCTTAATTATAGCGGGCTAAATTAAAGCCACCTACTTGGTCAGGTGGCTGGGAAAAAATGCAAGATTACGAATTGGCTAAGCAAAGTTGTTGCCGAAGTTCTGGGGGAATGGCTTCAAAATGCTCTAACAGAAAATTCATCAAGGCGAGGTGACGCAAGTCGTGCAGTTGGGGATGGCGGTGCCTGCCTCCCCTGGTAAACCAGCGACGCACAGTAGAAAGCTCACGACAGCAAATGAGAGCTAGAGCTTCTTGCGGGACATCCCATTTTGCGTAGAATTGCTGCGGAGTCATCGCCAGTTGACAGTCAGCGTAAAGCTGAATGATTCGTTTTTCTCGATCCGTAATCGGGCGAGGCGTCAAAGAATGGTGTATCATAGAGGTGATTTTTTAATTTTGAATCGGCCAGTGCCATATTTGGGGCGCTGGCTTTTGTTTTTGGGGGCTTTGTTTTTTGGCGCGATCGCACTTGACGATCGCCTAACTAAGCCTTACTATAACAACATACTACTATAATAGTAAAATGTCAATTAGTTAATCTATGTTTTCAGATTCTTCCCTGGAGCTGAAACCCGCTATCTCAGCTACTAAATTCAGATGTTTGAGGGTGGAACGAGCAGGTAAGTGTCCGTTCTCCCACTTACTTACAGTCCTCTGGTCAACCCCCAACCGTTCTGCAAATTCTGTTTGTGTCAACCCCAGATGGAGACGTAATGCCTTGATCAGTTCGCGATTCCACTGCACCCCATCGCCCGCCTGCCGAACCTGAATTTTCTGAATTAACTTGCGAAATGTTACCCGTTGTGAGTCCAGATCGACAGTTTCCACCCGATATCCTGCCTGCATCCAAGCGGTAGCTTGCAGAGCGCCCTTTTTGCGGTTGCTCCACCAAGCTTGTTGAGTGCGTGCGGAAGGGGGGAGTGCGTCGTTTAGCAATGCCTCTATTTCGGCGAAGTTGAGGGTTACTTCGTCGAGATGGCGATTTTCGCGCAGATAATCTAAGAGCGACTGGTACTTGCTGCCCTCCTTCATGCGGTGTTTTGTGAGGTTTTCAGATATAGAATGCCACAAATCGGGGGATGACGGGGAGCGGATGGGAGTGGGGGGTGCGATCGGCAATTATTGATTTACCCAGACACTTCGATTGTGTCTGTTGCGTAATATTTGGAATTTTTATCGATATAAAACATAAAAAATGGCGATCGCCCTTGACGGAATCGAGGATTGAGAGGGGCGATCGGGCGTTTAAAAAAGTGTGGGATGCAATTAGCTTAATAAATTAAAGTCCCCTTGCGGGGAAGTGGTGAAAACTGAATCAACTGTTCAACGATCACCTTACTAGAGGCGTGTTTCCATCCCCTTGCGGGGAAAACTTTGTTAAAGTCTTGGAAAAACTTAAACCTTCTAGTCTTTTAAAGAATAGCTGTCATTTTGATAAAAGTCAAGTCATCTTTCTTCCAAAGAAAGAGCAGGATTATTATCTCCTCTACTCTTTCTTTGGCTTCAAGATACTGCACCAGTAGCAGTTAATCAAACTGAGCAAGAACAATCTCCTGGTCAGGGAAATTAGCTACTAATTTTAGACTTCCACCAAGAGCTTGGATGTAGCGAGAGAGGGTAGAGACTTGAATATCTTCTGGCTTATCCAACTCAGAAAAAGCAGACTCAAAAGTGCTGAGGTCTTTTTCCAGATCCTCATCTGTACAACCCAACAACTTTCGCTGTTCCAAAAGAGTAAGATGGATCAAAGCAAGTTGAGTGCGTATTTTGTTTCTTGCTCTTCGCTCTGGTGTCATCCGATTTCGCAATTCACTAAAAGGCTTTGTCTTCATATCAATCCTTCATTTTCAAGCTCTTTTAAGAGTTCGTCGTAGAGCTGATCTGCTTTGGGTACATTCTCTTCATACCAGCGGTCATTACCCTTTTTGTTACCGCCTAAAAGGAGTATTGCAATCCTGCGAGGATCGAACGCATACAAGATTCGATAAGGCTCTCCTTGATGTTGTACTCGAAGTTCTCGTATATGTTGGTGACGAGATCCATTGATACGTGAGCTCCGGGGAAAGGGAAGATTCGGCCCTCTTTCTTCGAGCAACTCTACCGAGCTATCAATAGAGTCTTGCGTTTGTGCATCAAGTGTTTCGTACCACTGCTCGAACTCGTCGGTGTACTCTACTTCGTATGCCATGTTGTCCTTGCCTGTTACAAAATACGTTCTAGTAGGTGCTGATTGAACAGTTGATTCAGTTGTTCTAGCCTCAGCTAGAGCTATTGATGTAGGCAAGTCCGGATCTTTGAGCCTGTACATAGGTCGATCGCTCCAAAAAAAATATCAAAGTTTACAAGGCTCACAGTTGAAACTGTGAGCCTCACTTTTTATATTACACTATATTACACTCAGAACACGCTCGGTATCGGCAAATATTGTTTCTAGCCCGCACACTTGACTTTCTTGGGACTCCCATCCTCCTTAATGTCTAAAATTTCCACCTTAACCGTTTGTCCTTTAGAAAGAGATTGTGCTTTTTTCGGTTCTTTTTCAGTTAGCCTGATAGTTCCCAGAATTTCATATGTCACCTTGTTTCCTTTTACAGCAGTAACTTTGGCTTCGACAATTTGATCCACTGCAAACTCATGACTGCCGATCGCCTTAGCAATTTCAACTTGTCTCGCTGACTCTACAACTGGGGCCACAACTTCTCCAATCGGCCCCGCTTCTTTGTAGTAACGCATCAAACGAGATGCCCAGCCTAAAATTTGCAGCAAAGTGCTAGCATCCCCTTGAAATCCTTTGAGACAATCGCTACAAGCTTTGTCGATGCTGCGGTAATAATCTGTGGTTTTGCTACTGTGTCCGATTTGTCTGCCATTACCGACAAGGGTTTTAAGATACTTGAAAAACCTGGAATTGGCATCAGATCGATCTTGATTAACTGCATTGCGGAGATAGGCGATCGCCTTTCCCAATTCATTTACATCGGTTTGTTCTTTAACTAAAGTTTGAGCGATCGCGTGGGCAATCTCCCACTGGTTTTCGGTCAAAGATTCTGTCAGTAATTCAGTATTCGACATCTTTAATACATTCCTGTTGGCGGTTCCCGATCGGTCGGATATTTCAACACTTCAGCTAGTTGTTGCAGTTGAGTTGCTTGCACTAAGCTAGAATGAGCAGCTTGAATATTTTTTTGCATAAATTGTTGCAGTTTTGTGCCAGTCATGCTGTCAGATTCTGGAGGATTGTAGGAGGAATAGCGATCGCGCAAATCTCCCTTATTCTGCAAAACCTTTGCTGCTGTTACCTCCACAGTCATTGTTCCCATGCCGATCGGCTTCCCGCCGCCTACCTTGAGGGCGATCGGATACTTTGGATCTTGCCCCAACACAATCAAAAGCGTTCCCAACTCTGCTGCTGTTAAGTTTTTGAATTGTATCTGTGTTTTGAAAGTATACTCTTTAGCCGCTTGCTGAACGGTAATTCCTCGATCTTGACCTTTGTCGATCGCCCGAATTGCGTGATAGTAAAACTTGCGACCCGCTACTTTCCCTCTTCGGTCAAAATATGCCGAACTCGGGTCAGGTCGGGGACGATATAAGGATGGCATAAATCCTGTTGCAAAACCAGTTTTTTCACACTTGGCATCGCTAAACTCAATTAATCCTTGCCAGTCCAAAGCACCAAATACTTGACTGGCCGGGCAAAGTTCGTCTTTCTTTTTGCACGGCAAACGTTCCGGAGGTATTTTATCCCTATACTTTGAAGTAACTACTGCCAAAGTGCTGTTAGTAATTGCTTCGTAAACAGATCGAATGCAGCCTTTTAAAGAACTGCCTTGAATCGATAGTTTTTGGTCAGTTGCTTGCACCATTGTTTTAATCAGGGGAAGGCGACTGCCGATATCGCTACCCATGACCACAACTCCGGTAGAAACGTGCAAAGAAGTCTGAACTTTTAGGGTAAGAAAAAGAGTTCCGTGGATGCGATCGCTCTTATATTTGTCGTGTCCGGCTGGAGGCTGCAAAACAGGACGTTCTGCGGGAAACGAGACAAAAGCATAAGGTTTTGGTATACTTTCATCAGACGGTAAACCCGAACTAGGGCGGTTAGGTGGTTGAGGTGGTCTAGGGTGATTTCCAGTCATTTTTCTGTTCCAACTGTGAGGGCAACAAAATGTACGGTTGCAGTTGCGGCATTTTGAAAATACCGCTGACCCACTGGAATTTTTGTCGGGTCGATATCTTCGTCCTTTTCATCTTTAAAAGTGAAACCTTTGGGAAATCGGGTTTCACCTGCGTTGTAGAAGTAGGCAGAGCGATCGTCCGCTTTCCACTTCCCCGGAATTTCTTCAAATCCTAACTCATTTTTAGGTTCAATACTAAGCAGTAAAACTTCGTAACCCTTTCCCTGTTTTTTCCAGCGCAGTTCAAATTTAGAGTTAAACATTTGCCCTTCAGGACTTGGAAAATCCTTCGCCTCCGGTAGCATTCTCCTAATACCGCTGACTTTGTGCGACCAACAGAGAAAATAATAGCTTTGCTCAACATTTAACTCTTGGCGAGCGAGCAATGCTTGCAAATCTCCAACCCGTTTGTAACTTACAAACCCATCTCTCATGCTGCTGTTCCTCGCGGGAATAACTGACTCCAAGAAGTGACTGCTCTAGCAAACAAATCTTTTACCTGTATGTCTCCCGACCAAGTTAGCTGCACTCCAAAACCTAAATCCATCTTTTCAGCGCCAACAGGAGTTTCTTCTCTATCTACGGATCTATCTACGGAAGGGAAACCGTAAGCTTGTGCTTCAGTTGGTTCGAGAAATTCTCCCGCACCTAATAATGAGGTGTAAGCCCATTGTTTTTGAGTGCCAATAGCGCAAATTTGGTTGCCATCTAAAATACAGCCGGGATATTGCACTGTGGCTGAATTCAATTTTACTATCACCGTCCCCAAACCGCGAGATTTGGCAAAACCTAAACCAAACCAGCCATCATTTAAGTCTCGCAATACTAAACCAATCAAGGCTAATTGTGCGAGGGTGAAATTCTTGAGGTGAATTTTGGTGTGAAATTCTCCAGCGGTGCAGACTTGGTAGTTGAAGGGGCCGACAGCTACGGAACCGAAAACGCGATCGATCGCGACTCCATTGCGTTCTTCAACCTTTGGTTTGGGTTTATCTTTGTCAGGATAAGCGTCTTCTATTCTGACGCGACTGGCTATAGAAGTATTGCCAAACATTTGGTCAGTAAAGCAGGAGAGTTTGTAAATCTCTGATGCTGATTGATCTTTCAAATAGTCATACTTATCATTTAAAGGATCGTTAGCCCAAGGTAAATTTGGTTTTTGCGAGTTATAACGTTCGCTTCCTACAGTTCTAACAATCCTTTCAGCATGAGCGCGAATAGCACCTTTTAAACTGCTTCCCGGTAGATAAATTGACTTCCCTCCTGCATGGTAAGCCTCGACAAATTCCATGTCCGGTTTAGTTGGATCTGCTCCTTCTTTACCGGATTTGATGAGAATTGGGCCGTCGGGAATCAGAGTTAAGTCAATGGTACAGTGGTTGACAAATCGTTTGTGCATAGTTGAGGAGGTCAAAAGATAGTTTAAATTTAAGCCGCTACTAACTCATTTAGCTGAACTTCGCATTGTTGGAAAACATAGTTAACGGCAGCAAATAGTGGATCTAGCTCTTCTATTAAATAGCGGTTAATATTCTTGGTGAAAACCGTTTCTTCTAGTTTGCCAAACTCCCAATCCTTGCCATTGGAAACAATCCCAAAAATTATTACCTGAAGTTCATTATTAAGTCGCTGTGCTGCAAACATTTCAGCTAGGCACTGCGCCCAACCTTCATCGAACTTGTCTTGTTTTGCCTCAACTAATAGAAAATATGGCTTGCCAAACACAAATTTTCCTAAAGGGGAACGTTTAGTCAAAATATATTCAGGAAAACCACAGAGATTCTGGTCATAAGTAAGAGACTTATGGCTCCATAAAATAAACTTAGTATAATAAGATTTCCAGACTTCTTTGATAACTGGATAGATCAAATTTTCACACACAGCAAACTCTGAATTGTCCACAACTGCTTCTCGCATCATAAATGTTAAGTCTTCCCGAAAATAGTCAGGGATACTAAACTCTGTTTCTCCCATGAAATTAGCTTCAGTGTAAGTAATCTGAAACTCTTGGAGAACTTCACCGATATCTTTGTAATTACTGAAGCCCATCTTTACCTCCTGCGTGCAGTATTTAGTTTTACTTTTGAGCTATTTGAGATGGAGATGATTGAGAAATGTTATTGTTCAGGTGATCTATCAGCTTTTGTACCCACTCATCTTTATAATCTGCCGCATCTTCATAAGCCGTTTCATCTCCCATAACTAACTTTTTTAAGTATTGTAACAAAAATTCGGGATGGCCTTCGACATCAATCCAGCGCATCTTATCAATTTCTAGTTTAACCACGCCTAAGCCGCGCGATCGCCCTCCTCCGAGAGGAATTTGTTCTGTCTCAAATTGGTGCAAACCGATCATTAATAAACCCAATTCCCAATCGCGAGCATTTTCAACTACTGCTTTAAAATGAAAAGGAGTACCTGCCGGGACAACTTGGTAATCGTAAAGTTTGCCATCGGCGGCGGTTTCTGTGTCTCTGTCAATGGCTACGCCATCTCGTTCTTGATATTGTCCGAACCACGCATCGGGTTGTACGGTTAAGTCGCGGACTTGAAATTTGCTGGCCATCCAAGGAGTGCCAAATAGACTGCCAATATCGTCGGTTATTTTGATGAGTTCTTGTGTTAGTTCAAAGTCATTGTTTTTGTAATCATTTTTTAAATCTTTGACTTGATTGTTTCTAGTTGAACTTGTGTAGTTAGCCGGATCTTCGGCTCGATGTGGGTCGATACCTCGGAGGAAGCTCTCTAAGCGCGATCGAAGAGCACCTTTAAAGCTCGAACCGGGAATCAAAGGTTGACCCAGAGCATCTTTGATTACGGGTAAATCGGAGCCAATTGGTTCGGTGGAACGTCCGGCACTAATGCGTAATGCGGTTACGGTTGTGAGTGTTCCTGTGATTTCCAGTCGATTTTTGAAAGTGTCAAACATAAACTCACCTAAGTAATTAGTTGGAACTTACTTAAACTATTGATTCAATGAATCAATAAGGATTATTGTTAACGTCTGGTTCCCTACCATAACGATGTAATAACAAGATACCATTCGATGATGTACAGCTTACTCGTATTCCCCGAGATACTCTAAAATGAGCGATATCAATCTTATCACCATTCGCGCTGGTATATGGTTTCTTGTTGGTATATTTGTCATATTGCAATCCGGGATCTTGCTTAAGAATACTGGTGTCGCCACCTGACTTTTGCAAAAGTTGAGAAGTTTTAGCAAGAGTTTCCTGTAATTTTACTTGCTGTTCTCGATTATTTTCAATTGTTTGAAAGTCATCGATAAAACTAGACTTGTAATCTATTTTAGGGAACTTCAACAGCTTTTGTGAAAGCAGTTCTTTTTTACATTGCTCCCAAAGTAGCTGACCCCATGCTGATAGAGTCATTTCTTGTCCATCAACTAAGATCCATTCTTGAGGAACTTCTTTAGCTTCTTCCCAAGATGTAGATATTTGCCCAACATCCATCATTGCTAGTTGAACTTCGTATGGCTTAATCTTTGAAACATCAACCTTTACCGGAAGCTTGGGAATTTTGATTAATTGATTCGACCCTTCAAATACGTAAATAATTTCATCAGCATAAAACATTCCGATTGTATTGAAATAGCCTTGCAAAGCCTTGAATCCACCGACAAGATTAAAGCAAATTGTGTATTTGCTTTTTTGCCATGTTTTAATAGTTTCTTGCATTGAAGGAAATAACTTTGCCATCCCTTCTACAAAAATTTCGCTGCTAGCAGTAGAAAGCCCAGACTGAGCATGAGTGCTGATATTAGTTAATCCCTTGCTCTTTAAAAAAGACTCAACTACTTCAGCCGCGACTCTACCTTGTGCAGTGTCGGTAGTAACTAATAAGTGAGTATCTGGTTGGCCCTGTTCTATTTGCCGATTGTACAAACTATAAATACCATTGAGTTCTGCGCTCGCTTTTCGGATTTTATCGGTATTATCACTGTACAGTTCTTTTTCGGCTCTTTCCTTCAATTCTGAAATAATTTGTTTAATGTCTGGATCGTGTTGGATTTCATTATCGGTATAGTTTGCTGTTTGCTGTAGTCTTTCATAGTAATTGTCATCTGTAGCCGGATCGATCTGGTTAGTCAATACGCTAGTACCAACAGTGGAAATTACGAGTCTAGCCATAATTTTGTCCTCCTAATTAATTGCAATTTCTAGACTAAGATTGACCTTTATTTTTGTAGACTAGATAGCGAGCGCCATAGCCTAAATAGCGACGGGTAAGCTCTATCCAAATCTGATTAAAAAAATCTTCGGCTTTGGCGTTTCGGGCAATATCCTGAGCAGTAGTTTTGATATTTCTGTCAATGTCATGAATAATTTTTTGAGCTAAAGAGTTTGGCCCTCTACCCCACTTTTTATCGCGACCTACTTGATAAAGTAAAAAGTTTTTGATCACTTGCGTGCTTTCAGTTGCGTCAGCAACTCTTACTAAATTCCGAAATTGTGATTCTTCTAAGTCATTGTATGAAATTGTATCTTCTAAGGCAGTTTGAATGTCCGTCACTAACTTATCTTCAGCTCGGCGAATGCCTTGCAGAATTTTGAGTTGTTTTTGTGGATCTAGTGATTCGCTCATACTGCATTCTCCCGAAATACAAGGTGAAACTGGTTGCAAATTTGAATTTGTCCGAAACCTTCGCAGGTGCGATCGCCCAATCCCCTCATTTCCAAATCTCCCAACACGTTATTCCATATCTCCCGTTGAGTTGTGCTGAACAAATAAACCGAGCCTTTGTTGGTTATTAACTCTACATCTTTCATCAATCCCCAAGCCGCATTCCAGCCAGAAAGATAATCGTAACTGCTGTAAGCTGCTTCCAGTTTCAATGATGGATCTTCGACTTTGGCAAATTGCTGCAACATCTTTTCGGATATTACAGTGGTGCGCCGCCAGTTTTCGGTGAGGATGGCGTCAGATTGCAAGTCGAGGGTGAAATATGTACGATCGCCCGATAACTCCTTTAACGGAACGCCAAAAATTTCCCATTTCTGCCAACGGTCTTGTATGGAATTGGTAAAGTTAGTGATTTTTTGCTTTATATCTATTTTAGCACTAACAGGCTGTTTGGTGGTAATTTCAACTTTTCCTAATCCTCTGGAAGTCGAACCGCCCAAGCGGAAGTTCTGATTTCGCCGTTGAATGAAGTTACGCAAAGATTCTGCTAAATCGTCCTCCACGAAAATTGCACATCGATAGCAAACAGGCTGCTGTTTCTTTTCCTGAGATTCGTTCAAAACTTCAACGCTGTAAAGTATCTCTTCCTCTGATGCAGCCCTGCGGCGATTGATGCCGACTCGCGTTAAAAGGTGTTTGTTAGCACTTAGACTGTGATACTTTTTATTGAATTTACCGTAAAAACTAATGCCGACCGCATCGACTCTCCCTCCGTCTTTCGGACAATTCGGATCGTAGGGATATCCATAACCTTCGGCACAAAAGCGATCGATTAAAGTATCGAAAATGCCATTATTTTTTGGTGTAAACCCCGACTTATTTTTAGAACTTAGTGCGGTAGTGGGTAACACTCCATTGTCTTCAAGTCTTGCTTGAGGGATGAGCTTTCCATTGATTACTAATGCTGGATAAGCATTTTGAAAAATTGCTGGGTTTTCGCTCAAAAATAACCTCTGAAAATCGCCGCCATTTTCGGTCAGATTGCTGAATTGATGACCGGATTCGTTTAAGATTTTAGCAGCCACAGCACCCCGAATTACCGTACCGGGAATATAGTCTACAGCTTTGCTAATCGAACCACCCGGTTTCTGACGGGCGAGCGCCAAAGCAGACAAAGCCTTAATTTCCAGTTCAATTCGCTGCATTATTTCCGCCTTTTGCTAAAAAATTCCAATCTTCGTCAGTCGGTTTAAATTCGGGTAATTTGTCCCAATTCAGCCATCCCAAACCGGCCGATTTACTTCCACCTAATGCGTGAATGTGTTTGAAACCAGCCAACATCAAAGGTTGGGCGTAGCTGGGACAATTTGGTAACAGGTGAATTTGACCTTCAAACTTCAGCGAAACATTAGCTGGAGAAGTCTCTAAAAAATAAAGTTTTTTCTCTTCTGCTGTGCGTCTTCGGCGGTTCATTGTGACTCCAGGGCGGATAACTTCGGGTAGGTTGTCTGGCTCTTCCGTGCAAATTAAGTCGTCAAAAATTACCCGGGATGGCAAAACAGGATCGCCGAATATTTGACTTATTAAACAGTGATAAGTCTCATCATATCCTGATACTTCGTATTCCCGGCGCTTAAATTTATCCGGTGCAGTTTCTCTGCGGATTACCATTTTTCCCGGACTAGGAGACTCGCAAATCTCCCAATCCAAACCTCTAGCAATTTTCTCGCATTCGTGGCGGAGGCGACCTTTGATTTGAGAACCCGGAATTAACAGGTTTCCTTCTGCGTTGCGGACGATCGGCTTATCTGCAAGGGAACCGGAGGAACCGCCCGCGCCTACACACAAAGCTGTATCAATTACTGCCGTAAGTGTATAGGTTTCAACTAAATTTGAAAGTTCATTGAGAACAATCATGAGTCTATCTCCATATTTGCTAAGTCTTCTGAAATTGGTTCGGAATCTTCTAATTCGATGAAGTCGTAAATATCTATAATTTCTCGCCAAATTGTTTCATAAACTTTATTCTCTGCATCGTACATCCAAGGTGCAACATTACCAGGATTAGTTTTGGCATTACACCAAGCATCTTCAAATTCTGATTTTAATTCTGCCTTACCTTGTTTCAGTCTGGTTCGGAAATAGCGGTAGTTGAGGATTGCAGTTTGTTTTCCTCGTTCTAAAAAACTGCGAATTTGGTAGAGTTGCGATTTGGGAAATTCAGCTTTCTTTAAAGCTTTGACCGATTCAATTAATCCGCCAATCTCGTGTAAAGTGTAAGGTGCGGCGTATAGTTTTAGTTTTGCTCCTCGATCTAAAGTTAAACCTTCATCGCGGAAGCTTTCAATATTCGATGAGATCGTAGTGACAGATTTCATTACTAAGAAATCAATCGTACCTCCGCAATATCCAGCATCTTTCAATTTCTTTCCAGATATTTTTGCTGACTTAAGTAGCTGATTTGTCAAGTTCTCTGCATAATAAATTGGTGTATCTTCTGCTGCAATCAACACTCCGGATGACATACTTAACTTGCACTGAGAAGGAGTTGCTTTTTGTGGAGAATAGCGGTGTCCCGCGTAAATTAGACTGCTCTTATCCAGTTTATAACCACCTATTCGCAGCAATATGTTTTCAAATTCTTCGCCGATGGTTTTGGCGATCGCCAATGCTCGATCTGCTGGCACAATCAACATCACATCATCGCCGCCGATCGCCAAAATCTCAAAAGGATGAATCCAGCACCCGTTGCGCTGCTTGTTATCTGGATCGGTTAAGTTGTTCAATAGATGGGGTTTGAGATGTTGTGCTAATGCTTTGTAAACAGATTTTTCAGTTGCTTGGAAAATATCTTCACTGAATTTCTTGTACTCTTGGGGAGTTTTAATTTGTTGAATGTAGCCGCCCATATTATTGCCATCTGCATAAATATACGCTACAAAACCTTGACAAGCATTGCCAATCTCTCTGAGCGATCGCGCTTCTTCAGGGTGAGGATAAATGGTATAATAGTCCCTTGCTAGTTGACTGTTTTCTGGCTGGTTTAAATAATCCTCAAATTCGGCTACCCAACTTTTAATTCTAATACCAGTCGGCTGCCAATCAAGACCGAGATTTGTAAACCAAGCCGGTAAATTTTCCTGAAATACCTCTCGTTTAGCTATTTGGCCCGCAATCCTCTTGCGAACTAACGATTCAGATAGCGAGGGATTGCCGGCAAGATCGCTGATTCTGGCGATCGCCGATCGTCGATCGCTCTCATCTCTCCTCAAATAAGGATGTGTTTCAAACATCGGCGGATACCGACGACTGGGGCGATTGGGAAAATTATTGCCACTTCGGCGCTGATTGAATAAAATCGCCAACCTAGTAGTTAATTCGTTAAAACTCTTGCGGTTCTGAAAAATATCAACTTCTTCAGAATCATTTTGGGGATAACCAAAACACGCTTTGACTAATTCTTTTTTAACACGGTCGGATTCAGAATTAGCCTGCCGGTATTTTTCCAACCAGAAAGTATCTTGAATATTATCGGGCAACAATCCTAAGCGAATTTCTAACAGCCTATAAGTCTCCCCAACAGCACAAGAATTTGCCGTTAAAGTCTCATAACTATAACGTTTTTCAATGGCATCAGCTAAGTCATCTACAAATGCAGCAGGACAAAAAGCTAGTATATTGCCACCTTTGTAGTAAACAAGTAGTTCTTTAACTAAAGCTGCTTCTAAAGTGGGAAAGCTTTCTTTTAGCCATTGGGAAACAGAAACAGATTTTTGAGGTTCGCCAAAAAAAGCAGGGAGATCGACTAAATTAATTCGGTCTAGCAAAGCTGATGCGCCGCGAATATCCGGTAGTTTGGCCGCTTCAAACACATATTGCTTGATTTTGGTCGCACCGCCGTAAACTAAACCAATTTTAGATTCCCACAGTACCGGATATTTTTTTGTCAGTTCCGTTAGTTCTTCGAGAGTTTCAGGAAACTCAAGTTTTTCTAGTTCCTGAACCCGATCGACAATTTCCCTCACATCCTCCGGCACTTCCTCCCCAGAATTCAAAGCCCGTCGCATTTCCTGCAACACGCCGATCTCAAATTGAGGTTCGCGTCGATCGCCCCAAGCCAGACACCAAGCAATACCAGTCGCGATCGCACTCCAACAACTTTTCATATGCAAACCACTCCCAATCAGGTTTAACAGCCCCCAGATTGCCTCAATAATTGGTAATTATTCAACCTGCAATTCCATCTAATTTCCTATTGTCACCTAAATTTTCCCGAAAATCACCAGCCCGAAAAATAATCGCCCAAATCCCCAAAAAACTAGCAACTCTCGCAACACTCACAACTCCCCCAACTCTCACCACCAAAGATTTTTCTAAGGCGACTTGCTCTGCATCTACCCAAGATGACAGCAAATAAGGTAAAGTAAACGGCACAAGAGTCTAGAACTCTCCAAAGACCGCAACTCGGCAAACCCGCCCCTGACCGGCAAAACTGGTCGGTACAGGCGGCATTAACCGCAAACCGTCAACCCCTAACAAGCGAGAAAAATGCAAACCTACTACTACGTTTTAGCCAGCCAACGCTTTTTGCTAGAGGAAGAACCCCTAGATGAAGTGTTTAAAGAAAGAACTCGCAACTACAACGAACAAGAAAAACAAATAGACTTCTGGTTGGTCAAACAGCCCGCTTTCCTAGAAGCACCGACAATGGCAGAAGTTAAAGCAAAATGCCCTCAGCCAGCCGCCGCTATTATTTCTACCGATCCTGTCTTCATCACTTGGTTGAAACTGCGATTAGAATATGTACTGACAGGTGAATTTCAAGCACCATCACCAACTATTCCCGATGCCCTTGCATCCCTACAGACAGCATGAACAAAATACCAAAATATCAGACAAAACAACTAACAACAATTAGGGGTAAATTGTACAAATTTATTTTGTCTATTCCCCTATTTTCTGCTACTTGGCTCGCTCTTTTGGTATTGACAATTTTATCGAGTTCTGTTAAAGCTCAGTCGAGCTGCCAACCGCCGCAGTCCGACGAATATCTACTGTTAATTGTCACCAGAACACCCGAACAGCAAGAAAGAGCAAAACGCTCTTTCCCTGGAAATACTAACAACACAGTTTGTCGGTACATCAATGACACGGTGACGCGAGTTGGTGGCTTTCGCGACTCGCAAATCGCCAGCGATTGGGTTAAATACATCGAAGATGTTGTCGGATTGCAAGCTTACGTAGTACGATCGCCCGCAGCGGCACTACCCAAAAATTTGCCAGTCTACAACCCTCAGCCAGCACCGGGTTTTGAACCAATCACCAATTCTCCCAGCGGCAATCTTGCGTTCAATCCCCGACCCCTGGGCCCTGGTTATGCAGTGTTAGTAGATTACTTCAACCAACCGGAATTAGCCGCCCAAGTCAGGCAAGTATTAGGCACGCAAGTAGGCTTAGCTTCCTACGGCCAGCGTCCCTTTTTATTCGTCGCTTATACAACGGATCAAAACGCCGCTACTGCTGCGGTAAAAGCATTGAGCGATCGAGGTTTTTGGCCGATGTTAGTAGACAGCCGCCGTGTTACTTTAATTGCTCCTGCTGTTCGCTAAAAGATAATCTACCCCCACGATCGTTCGGACTTGAAATCGCTACTAAGCCCAGGCGCATTTAAATTTTACAGCCAAATTTGATGAAATTATTGTGGGGAGTAGGGGTTAGGCGTCTCGCCCGCCCGAAAAATACAATGCAAGATGCGGAATAACTTACACAAAGAAAGTCCGCCCACGCAGGTTAATAACAATTATTGTTGTTGTTTGGACTCTAGCAGGCTGCTTCCTAGCTGACTTTCTGCCCGCTTTTTTGCCTCGATTGCGGCTCCGTAATCCGGTTTGTAGCGAATTGCTTTGTCATAGGAGACGATCGCATCTTCGTATCTTTTTACCGCCACCAGTGCATTGCCGTGGCTGTACCAAGCTTCCGAGTAGTCAGGCCTGACATAAACGGCTTCATTGTAAGAGACTAGCGCATCTTCGTACCGCTTTAAATTGTACTGAGCATTGCCTCTATTGTACCACGCTTGATATTCTTTCGGGTTTAAATCTAAGGCTCTGTTATAACACTCAATTGCTTGTTCGTACTTGCGTAATTCGTGGTACGACCAACCTAAATTGTACCATGCTTGATAATAATCAGGTTTTAATTTAACAGCTTTTTCGTAAGCTTCTATCGCTTCTTTATGTCGGCGCATTTTCAGCAAAGCGATGCCTTTGCTGTACCACGATTGATAAAAATTTGGCTGAAACCTCACGGCTTTTTCGTATGCCTCAAAAGCTTCTTGATTTTTGTTTAATTCGAGGAAAACATTGCCTAGGTTGTACCAAGCTTCAAAATTATCGAATTTGATTTCGACTGCTTTTTCATAGGATTCAACGGCTCGATCGTACACTTTCAATTTTTGGTAAGCTTGTCCCCGATTGTACCAAGCACGGTATAAATTGGGCTGAAATTGTACCGCTTTTTCGTAGGAGGCGATCGCTTCTTCGTACCGCTGCGAATCTAAAAGAACATTACCTCTACCTTCCCAAGCGGCGGGATAGTCGGGCTGGATTTTCAAAGCGTTATCAAAAGATGCGATCGCCTCTTGAGACTGTTGCAACTTATCCAAAGCATAACCGCGTCCCGTCCAAGCTTCTAAGTATTCGGGCTTTAATTCTATGGCTCGATCGTAAGCTGCCTGCGATTCTTGGTATTTTTTCAATTCGTACAAAGTTTTAGCTTTTTCCTGCCAAACTTCCGCGTAGTCAGGTCTGAGATTTATTGCTCGCTCATAAGCTGCCAGAGCTTCTTCAAATCGGCTTAAATTGTAAAGAGTATTACCTCGGTTGTACAGGTCAGTTGCATTTGCAGAGTTAAACGTGTTTACACCATAAATTGATGCTATAATACTGATGCCAATTAAACTGGCGACCGACAATATTTTAAAATACAGTTTTTTCCGGGATTTGACTGGCCCCTTCGCAGCAGCAACCGGAGGCAATACAGGCACTGTACCGCTGCAAGAATTTTTTAATTGTTTAATAGCTTGCAGTGTTTCGCCGGCACTAGAATAACGCTGCCGAAAATCGTACCTCACCATCTTATCTAAAATCTTCGCAAATTCAGGACTGACTGATGTTTTGTCCTGCCAAATAATTTCCTCTGTATCGGGATTTTTTGGCATTTGGTGAGGATTTATGCCCGTGAGGAACTGAATTGCGATCGCACCTGCGGCATAGATATCGCTGCTGAGTTTCGGGTTGCCGTGAGCTTGTTCGCTGGGCATATAACCGGGAGTACCGATGCTGACACTCAAGCTATTCTTGGGCTGAGGATTGGTAATTTGAGTAGTAATTTGTTTGACTGCACCGAAGTCAATTAAAACTAACTTGCCATCTCGATCTCTGCGGAGGATATTGCGGGGATTGACATCGCGGTGAATCACATTTTGCTGGTGTACGAAATCTAAAATTTCGAGAAGTTCCTGCAATATACAAATGACTGCATCTTCCTGCATGACTCCTGCTGTGCCCGGAACACCTGACGTAAGTTCTTGACTTAAATCGTGGCCTTCTATAAATTCTTGAACGAGATAAAACTCTTGATTTTCTTCAAAGTAAGCAAAAAGTCGGGGAATGCGATCGTGATTTCCCAACTTGTACAAAACTTGTGCTTCAGTATCGAATAAACGTCTTGCTACCTGTAGAGTTTCCGGATCGGTTGCTTGAGGTTTAAGCTGCTTGACGACGCAGAGGTGATTGCCTGGTAGCTGCTTGTCTTCTGCTAAATAAGTTTGAGCAAATCCGCCGCCTCCCAAGTGACGGATAATGCTGTAGCGAGTACCGAGTGTTATTCCAAGCATGAAATTCACCTAATATTTCCTAGTCTTTCTCCCCTTTCGGAGTAAAACAAGGGTTGGGGAGAGGTTTTGCATTTAATTAAGTGTAACTAATTTGCGATCGCCTTTGTAGCACAAAGTCTGTACACTTACAAGCAAATTCTGCCGACAACTTACAAACATAAACTAGGAATCTTACTCCCTCCCCTTGACAAGGGGAGGGCTGGGGTGGGATATTTCTGGCAATGAAAGTCAAAACTTCGTGCGATCGCAGCTATGCCGCAGGGAATCGCCCATCAATTTATTGAGAATTCTCAAAACTATTCTTCCTCTCCTAAAATACCTGGCAGATCGCGGGCTGCATGGAGTAGTCCAACAATCTCAATACACTCATCGCTTTATACATAAAAAATTAGATGTTTGTCAAATTCCTTGAATGCCAGCCTCCGCCAACGAACCAGACACAAATTGTCAACATTATCGAGTCTACTAATACTAGACCTTTGTGCTAATTGTGAGAAAGTTTGCCCTGCCTCATCTCAAGAATCTCAACGCCGCATTAAAATTATTTTTAGCGATACAAGCAAACCGTTCGTCAATGTCAACATTAGCCCTCAGTCTAATTAAAATGGGTCTGATAATATCTTTTGTTTGCTGACTTTTTCTACAAGTTCAGTGCGTTTTTTTCACCGCTCATCGCTAATCTCAATCGGTTTACCGCTATCTAAACCTTCCAATAGTAATCTCTCAAGTTTTGTTTTTGCCACTGGTTCTAGTTCTTGGCAAATCTAGTATCGGATGTATTCGCTAGCGGTACTGCAGCCACTTTTGGCAACCTGTTCGCCGATCAAGTCCCGCATCGATTCGGGCTGCGAAATTTTGAGTGTTGTCATAGTTTGTAAACATTTACATCTTTCACAGTCCTGGAGGCAAAAACCCGGTCTCTGCAAGTAATTTGGTCGTATGCGCCAGATCGCGACAACGATCGACCGGGTTTTTTTGGGAAGCGTGCGTCTAGGACTGTTTAATTTAAAAATCGCAAATACTGTCAATTTTTGCCAACTGTTGCTTGAGGTTGGGCGTGAATCAACGAGGCAAAGCCCGATCGCACTCCCTCAACCCTCGATCGACTTTCTCGCCCCCCAGCCCAATTGTAAATTTTTGTTACAATTTTAATTTGGTAGCTTTAGATACAGAATTGTCTGTTATAGTGATAAAAGAAAAGAAAAAAGCAGCCCAACATTAATCTAAAAAATACGGAGGAACCCCATATGTCTACCGAAAATCAAGCTCGCTCTCTGATGATGCGCCACCACCAACTGGTGAAGAACCGGCAGCAATCCATGCTCAACCGCACCGCCACCGAAGTCGGGATGGAAGATACCCACTACTGGGGTCACATTCAAGGCAAACCGCAGCCCAGCCTTCAAGCCAGTTACGATCGCAGCCACGCCACCATGAGCTAAGGCAAGCTCAATTTCCCCAATTGTCTACTAAGTTATTACCTATCTTTGGAGAAACCAGTTATGTCAACTCAAGAACAAGCCCGCAGCCTGATGATGCGCCACCAACACCTAGTTAAGAATCGCCAGCAATCTCTGCTGAGCCGTACGGCTGCTGAAGTTGGTTTAGATGCTGGTTCTCAAGCGAGTATAGATCGCAAATAACTCCTTTTTTCAACGGCGAGATAGTTGAATCGAGTTTGTTGTTTGCCAGCTAAAAATTAATAATGTCAGTTACAAAAATGTCGCGACTTCTTCTTGAGTTCTAACTCTAGATAGGAAGTCGCGATTATTTTTATGCGGTTGGTTAGAGACAAAAAGTGAGTCACAGCCTCGCTTGAGTGCATTTTCACGCCTGGGAACCAGAAAACGAGCAAACCCTTACAAAATCAGTTGTCCGCCATCTAAAATCTAAAATCTAAAATCTAAAATCTAAAATGATATAATCCCCTTTCAGCAGATTGAAGGCTACTAGGGAGGTCATCATGTCGGACTGGAAAGAAATTGGCGGCGGAGTTACAGCACCCAGAGGGTATCGAGCCTCGGGAATTACAGCGGGTTTGAAGCCTTCAGGCTTGCCAGATTTAAGTTTAATTTTGTCAGAGGTGGATGCCATCGCCGCAGGAGTCTTCACCACATCCAGTGTCCGGGCTGCTTGCGTGGACTACTGCCGCCAGCGTTTGCAAGCTAAACCCAGTGCCAAAGCAATTTTGTGCAATGCGGGACAAGCTAATGCGGGTACTGGCGAACAAGGTTTGGCAGATGCCCTCGAAAGTGCCAAATTGTTGGGAGAAGCGCTGAATATTCCTCCAGAATCGATTCTTTTAGCCTCCACTGGCGTCATCGGACAGCGGATTAAAATGGAGCCGCTGAGGGCGGGAATTCCGCGATTAGTTGCTGAGGCCTCGGAAACAGGTTCTGATGCGGCGGCTAAAGCTATTTGTACGACTGATTTAGTGCCGAAAACGATCGCCCTGGAAACCGTGTTTGGCGATCGACCCGTGCGGATCGGCGGCATTTGCAAAGGTTCGGGAATGATTCATCCAAATATGGCAACAATGCTGGCATTTGTAACTTGCGATGCAGCAGTGTCGTCGCATTTGTGGCAAGAAATGCTGAGCAGGGCGGCGGATAGAAGTTTCAATCAAATTACTGTTGACGGCGATACCAGTACCAACGATTCGCTAATTGCTTTGGCGAACGGTCAATCCCGCACGCCGGCAATTACGGAAATGGGGGCGGATGCTGAAAAATTAGAGGCGATGCTGACAGAAGTTTGCGTGTATTTAGCAAAGGCGATCGCCCGCGACGGCGAAGGTGCAACTTGTTTGGTGGAAGTACAAGTTAGCGGCGCGCTGGATGAAGTTTCTGCGAGTAAAATTGCCAAAACAATTGTCGGTTCTTCTTTAGTGAAAGCTGCTATTTTCGGACGCGATCCGAATTGGGGCAGAATTGCCGCGGCGGCGGGGCGCGCTGGCGTACCTTTCGATCAAGAGAATTTGCGGATTCAATTGGGAGATTTTTTGATGCTGGAAAACGGGCAACCTAAAGAGTTCGATCGGGCTGCTGCCAGTAATTATATGAAAGCGGCTGCGGAGGGGGAATATTTGAAGGCCGATACGGTTTTAATTCAGGTTAGCGTCGGGAATGGCAGCGGTTTTGCGAAAGCTTGGGGATGCGATTTGAGTTACGACTACGTGAAGATTAATGCGGAGTATACGACTTGAGGAATTGCGGGCGATTCTTCAACCCGCAATTTCAATCGCCCGCAATTTTAACCGCCCGCAATTTCCATCACTATTTTACCCGTTACTGAGCCTGTTTCTAATAGTTCGTGAGCGGCTCGGGCTTCTTCGAGGGGGAAAGTTTGGCTGACGTGAATTTTGAGCAAGTTGCGATCGCACAAACGAGCACACTGCTGCAAAATATGAGCCTGGTGTTCCTGTTCCTCCACCAAGCCTTCTAGCATCGGCGTTAACATTAATTCCAAACTAATTCGCAGATTTCGCATTCTCGCTGTTTTCAAATTGCCCAAAGTTGGATCGGGTTCCAAAATAGTTACCAAATCTCCGTAAATTTTCACAGCCGGAATAGTTTGGTAAAAAGTTTCTCCTCCGACTGTATCAAAAGCCAAGTCAACTCCTTGTCCTTGAGTCCAAGTCAAAACCTCATCGACAACATCGGTATTTTTGTATAAAATAACTAAATCTGCACCTAAGTGCTTGACAAAATTGGCTTTTTCCTCAGAGCTAACAGTAGTGCAAACCTCAGCACCCTGCAACTTCGCCAACTGTACCGCGACGTGGCCGACACCGCCGGCACCGGCTTGAATCAGCACTTTTTGGCCAGCTTGCAAGTGCCCTCGATCGTACAGCGATTCCCATGCCGTAATTAAAACTAACGGTGCAGCCGCCGCCTCAGCAAAACTTAAAGCAGCAGGCTTGATGGCGAGAAAGCGTTGGTCTACAACGGCAAACTCAGCATAAGTACCGATCGGCCCGCCCAAACCGCCATTGCAGAAAAAAACCTCGTCTCCCACTTGAAAACTTTGCACGCCAGCACCCACAGCCTCTACGACTCCAGCACCGTCGCACCCCAAAACGTGAGGAGTTTTTTCGGGATAAAAAGTGCCGCGGGCCCGCAATTTAGTATCTATAGGATTGATCCCCGCCGCCCGCAACCGCACCAAAACTTCAGTATCTCTTTGTATAGTAGGGGCGGGGATATGTTGCAGTCTCAATACGAGCGGGCTTCCAGGCGTGTCAAAAACGATCGCTTTCATCACGGTTGTTAACTCTGTTGTCGCTTTCACCTGCGATCCTACCTTGTATGCGTTACTCATTGGTGACGATACTTCGTTATTTTAAAAGAGATTGGCTTGAGGTAACTACAACAATTGTCGAGCGGTGCTAATCGATGTTCGATCTAAATTTATTTTTTTACTTTGAGATTCTTGCATACTTTCTGGGATTGTCGGCGACTTTAGCCTTGGCGTCGGCGATTTATCTCAAGCGGCACCGAAGGTGGCCGACTCTGCAGCGGGCCCAAGAGCAAGGGCAGTTGGCAGAATTAAAGCCTGACGATTTATCAGCAGGATTGAAAATGCGGAAAAAATTTTTGATTTTCCCAAACTCACATCTGTGGCGGCCAACTGACAGTTTGTTGGGTAAAGTTTTATGTATTAGCCGCGCTGTATTCTTGGCTCAGCAACAGCGCCTAACTGTGAATTCTTCGCCTGTTGTTGGGCCTCGAACCAACAAAAGCCTAAGTCAGAGCATTTCGGGTTCGATGGGGGAAAATCGCGATCGCCCGAATGCCGACAACCCTCCCAAAGTCACCGCTTCCCCGCAATTAGAGGAAGAATTGCTCGGCGACATTCTCGCAGGTACAGATTCGCCCGGGGGAGCAGAATTCTTTGATTCGTTAGTTCGCCACTTAGCCTCAGCACTCGGAGTTTGCAGCGCCATCGCTGCCAAATCGATTAAGTCAATGGAAAACGCCGATGCTGCTCCCGATAGATTGCAAGTTATCAGTTGTTGGAGCAACGGACTGTGGCAGCCAAACTTTGAGTACGACACCGCCAATACTCCCGAAGCGCTGGTACTCGATCGGGGAATGTACTCCTGTCCCGACTACCTGCTGGAAACCTTTCCAGAAGACCGCAGACCGGTAGTTACAGGTGCGCGCAGTTTCCTGGGAGTCTTGCTCAAAAACTCTTACGGCGAACCTTTAGGCATTATTTGTATTTTCCACGATCGACCCCTGCCGGAAGCACATCTTGCCAACTTCCGACTAATTCTCAGCATTTTTGCCGGACGGGCCGCCGCCGAATTAGAGCGGCAGCGCTTAGAAGCAGCGCTGTGCACTGTAGAAGCGAAATACTGCGCGCTTGTAGAACAAATGCCGGCTGTCACCTACATTTCTCCCCTCAACCGCAGCGCTGCCAAACTTTACATCAGCCCGCAAATCGAGACTTTTCTGGGTTATTCTGTCGCTGAATGGCGGGCAGACCCCGACCTGTGGCTGAAACTGGTTCACCCAGAAGACCGCGACCGCGTGTTAGTTGAAAACGCCACACAGAAATTTACCGTTGGAGAAGAGTTTTGGGACGGGCCGCTGGTTTCAGAATACCGCGCGATCGCTCGCAACGGTCGAGTTGTCTGGTTCCGCGATCGAGCGATCGCAGTTCGCGATGAAGCGAGCAAGTCTGTTATCCTTCAAGGTGCAATGTTTGACATCACGGAGACTAAAGTAGCTGCCAGCGCACTGTTAGAAAGCGAATACCGCTATTACACCTTGGCAAAAATCCTGCCGGTCGGGATTTTCCGCGCCGACGCTAGTGGAGATTGCTTGTACGTCAACCAGCGATTTTTGGAGATGGCGGGGCTGACGGCACCACAAGCACTAGGCGAAGGTTGGACGCAAAGTTTGCATCCCGAAGACCGAGCGCGCGTTTTGAGCCTGTGGTATGGCGCTGTCAAAGAGAAGTTGCCTTGTAACTTAGAGTACCGCTTTTGCAACGGCGAGCTCACAACCTGGGTATTTTGCCAAGCAGTGCCGGAAATTTCCAAAAGCGGGGAAGTTCTCGGCTATCTCAGCACGCTGACTGATATCAGCGATCGCAAGCAGGCTGAATTCGCGCTGCAACAGGCTGAAGAGAAATACCGCAGCATCTTTGAAAACGCGATCGAAGGAATTTTCCAGACCACGCCCGACGGGCGCTACCTCAGCGCTAACCCTGCTTTGGCAAGAATTTACGGCTACGACTCGGCCGCCGAATTGATCGCGAACATCCACGACATCGACCACCAACTTTACCTCGATCCCAACCGCCGCGTCGAGTTTTTGCGCGCGATCGAAAAACACGGTTTTGTGTCTGAGTTCGAGTCTCAAGTTTACCGCGCTGACGGCACCACCATCTGGGTTTCCGAGAACGGTCGGGCAGTTCGCGACGCTGGCGGCAATTTGCTTTATTACGAAGGTACTGTCGAAGATATCACCCTCCGCAAAATAGCAGAAGAGAAGTTAGTACACGATGCTTTGCACGATATGCTAACGGGTTTGCCCAACCGAGCTTTATTTATGGATCGCTTGGGACACGCGATCGAGCTTTCAAAACGCCGTCCCGAAATTTTGTTTGCGGTGCTGTTTATCGATCTCGACCGCTTTAAGGTTGTCAACGACAGTTTGGGGCATTTAGTGGGCGATCGGTTGCTGATCGCGATCGCGCAGCGCCTGGGAACCTGTTTGCGGGCTGGAGATACTGTTGCTCGTCTCGGCGGCGACGAATTCGCTATTTTGCTCGAAAATATCAAAAACACCGAGGATGCGACCCACATTGCCGATCGAGTGCAAGCAGAACTGGCAGAACCTTTTTACCTCAACAAATATCAAGTTTTTACCAGTGCTAGCATTGGGATTGTGTGTTCCGGTTTACCGCAGCATCCAAGCGAAAGCAGCGAACAGTCGAGTCCACGAAATTTGGTAAATATCGATCGGGAAACTTGTTTTTCTGGCTTATCTTCCGACTCCCCAGTTCTCAATGTCCCGTTCCCAACATTGTACGAGCGACCAGAAGAACTGCTCCGAGATGCAGATGCTGCCATGTATCACGCTAAGGAATTGGGCAAAGCTCGCCACGAAGTTTTTGACTTAAGTATGCACACTCGCGCCGTCGCCCTTTTGCAACTGGAAAACGACCTGCGGCGCGCTTTAGACTTCGAGGAATTTCAGCTTTACTATCAGCCCATTGTTTCTCTAACTAGCGGTACAATCAGGGGTTTTGAAGCGCTGCTGCGGTGGTATCACCCGGAGCGGGGTGTCGTATCTCCCGGCGAGTTTATTTTAGTAGCAGAAGAAACTAGATTGATTATACCTATTGGCTGGTGGATGATGCGATCGGCTTGCCGTCAGATCCACCAGTGGCACCAAAAATTCCCAGATTCCCCGCCGTTGACTGTCAGCGTCAACCTTTCTAACCAACAATTTAAACAGCCGGATTTAATCGACCGCATTCGTGAAATTTTACAAGAAACTCAGCTTGACCCCCGGACTTTAAAGTTAGAAATTACTGAAGGGGTAATCATGGAGAATGCCGAATCAGCGGCAGCTATCCTTGCGGAATTGAAAAATTTAGAAATTCAATTATATATTGACGATTTCGGGACTGGCTATTCTTCTTTGAGCCGCCTGCACACTTTTCCAACTGACGCTTTAAAGATCGATCGAGCTTTTGTCAGCCGCATGACTGAAGATGAAGGCAACGAAGCCATCGTACAGACTATTTTAATTTTAGCCAGTCATTTAGGTATGGATGTAATTGCTGAAGGAATCGAAACCATCGAACAGCTTAATTTACTCAGAGCGCTGCAATGCGAGTACGGACAGGGATACTTTTTCTCAAAGCCGATAGACAGCATCGCAGCTACACTTTTGATAGAAAGTCAACCTAAATGGTAATTTGACGGTTGACTGTTGACTGTTAACGTTTGGCTTTTTGTTTTAGTGAGTTAAGATAAGCATTAAGTTTTGGCGAAAGTTCATTTAATGAGGGATGCAGGCGATCGCTCTGTTCTTGAGTTAAAAGATTTCGAGATCCGTCAAGTCTTAACCAGTGTCTTGTTTCGTTTAAGGGACTCAAGAGCAATTTTCACAAAACGCTGACTATCTTGGCAGCTATAGCGTCCATGTCCTTCTGCAATATTAGCACCAACACTATCAGCGATCGCACTATTTGTTTGCCCATCGTATCCTTCGTAAACTCGTCCCATTTTTTAACAATAAACCATATTTCATTTGATATTTTTTCAGCTAATTGATAAACTTGTAGCTGTTGAAAGCTTTCCATATTAGCTCCTTGAACATAGTTGATGGCAAACCGTCAACAGCCAACAGTCAACCGTCAACAGTCAACCGTCAACCGTCAACAGTCAACCGTTAAGCAACTTAAACTTTCGCTTCCAAAGACTTGAGAAACTCAGTATTTACTCCCGACTCCCGCGTCAGGGCAATTTTCCCAGTACGAGCAATTTCCTTAATCCCAAATCTATTCAGAACCTGGACGATCGCCACCATTTTACCGGGATCTCCCACAACTTCCAATGTCAGCGTATCATCACCAATATCTACCACTCGCGCTCTAAAAATCTGAGCTAACTCAATTATCTCCGATCGCGTCCCGCTAGCAGCATTAACTTTCAGCAACATCAACTCCCGTTCCACACAGGGAACTTCCGTTATATCCTGAACTTTAAGCACGTTAATCAACTTGTACAGTTGCTTTGTCAACTGCTCAATAACTTGGTCATCTCCGGGTACAACCATCGTAATCCGAGACACTCCCCCTTGCTCCGCCGGGCCAACGGCCAGACTTTCAATATTAAAACCCCGACGGGCAAACAAACCAGCAATTCGAGTGAGGACACCCGCTTCATCTTCAACTAAAACCGAAAGAGTGTGTTTCATTTCTCCAAAAAGACGCATTTCGTGCAATTCTACTTTCGCTAATTCGCCTTTTAGCAGAAGTGCACGGTCATTGAACCTGTATTAAACAATATATAGCAGTTGACAGTTGACAGTTGACAGTTACATATAGCAGTTCGATCGCTTTGTGAGGTACGCCCGCTGTGCCCTATATCCCAGAACACCTGATGTTACTGAGAAAGACTCTAGTATCCGACTCAAACCGTTGACGAAGCAAGGGATCGCGGGATCTATTCATGACGTTATTTATGATGTCAAGACCGATATAGCGGTTGCTATATTATCTTGTACGAGGAGGTATGGGGTCGATTCTTCAATTCTAAAATTGCTTTGGCATTATTCGCGCTCGCCCTGCAACCTCTAAAATCTCAAATCTCAAATCTCAAATCGATTGACGGGAACTGAAATTTTGAGACCTATTGGTCTCAAAATTCCTTCACAGAAAAACCCGGTGTTGCAGCGACGGCATCTGGCGGCGGACTTGTTCTAGTCTATCGGGATTAATTTCTGCAATCGCCACACCCGGTTCGTCTCCAGCATCCGCCAAAACCACACCCCAAGGGTCTACAATCATCGCGTGACCGTGAGTTTGACGGCGGCCGTAGTGGCGGCCAGTTTGTGCGGGGGCGATCGTATAACAAGTATTCTCGATCGCCCTAGCTTGCAGCAAAACCTTCCAGTGATCCTTGCCAGTGTAAGCAGTAAACGCCGCCGGCACGAACAAAATATCGGCCCCCTTGTACGACAAATGCCTGTACACTTCCGGGAACCGCACGTCATAGCAGACCGACAGTCCCAGCGTCCCCAACTCCGGCGACACATAAACAGGCGGCAACTCTTCACCAGCTTTCACGGTGTTCGATTCCCTGTAAGTAATGCCGTCTGGCACATTCACATCGAACAAATGTACTTTGCTGTACCTTGCCACTTCAGTGCCGTTTTGGTCTACCAGCAAAGAGGTATTGTATACCTTCCCCCCCTCCGTCGGCACCGGGAACCCGCCGCCCAGAATCGTTACCTGGAACCGCTGGGCCATAGTTTTGAGGAATTTTTCGCTTAGGAGCCCGATCGCCTCTGCAGAAGCAATCTTTTCCTCTTCTTCTCCCATAAACGAGAAATTTTCTGGTAAGGAAACTAACTCTGCACCCCGACGCACTGCCAGGTCGATTAATTCCTCTGCCTGAACCAAATTTTTTTGCAGGTCAGGCAAGCTAGTCATTTGAATTGCTGCGGCGAGATAAGACTTCATCGATTCACAATATTAGTCATTAGTCATTAGTCATTAATCGTTAGCCATTAGTCATTAGTCATTGGGAACTAATTTGATAACTAAATAGTTTAGATCGTTGGCTTTCACCCATTTAGGCGCTGCTTTTGTACTCACTGCTGGTTTGAGAGTTTTGATATTTGAGCTTTGAAATAACTTGATAAATCACCGCTCCAACTTCAAAACTCTCAACTTTTTTCCTAGGTTTGGGAACCTAAGTCCACTGATTTTTTATGGCATCGGATGGAAAAGCAAGTCTGGGAAAAAACGGTTGAATTCAATTAAAATTCCCGCCGTTATCACCATCCAAGCTGCTGTCAATACTGGTGCGGTCGAAAGATACTTCAGAAAGTATTGCATGAATACTGCTCCTCAAAAGTCGAGACAACTTAAATTATGCGAACTGATTTTAGATTAAGGGTTTTAGGCTGGGACTTTGTAAACCAACTCAAATCTAAAATCTCAAATCCCAAATTGCTAGCGCGGCGAAACAGTAATTTCGTCGTCCTTCGCAAACATTTCACCAGTGGTGATTTCTTTGAGAGCTGCTAGAGGCCATAAAACGCCGCTCAACATCAATGCGACTGCCTTTGGAACATCGATAATAATCTCTTTTTCCTCAGGAGAGTCAGATTTTTTGGCTGCTTGCAGATAAGCACGGCCCACCCAACCAATCCAACCTGCGATATACAAGAACAGCACGCTGGGAATCAAAAAGTCCCCTGCTTTGCTCAAGTTGCCGTCTACGATTAAGTGCGGGTATCCTTCCGGGCCGCACATAGCTTGAGAATAGCGCTCGAATCTTGCTTTGGCAGATGCGGGGTCGCCATTCGTAGAACGGGCATTTTTAGCCAGTTCCTTGAATTCGGGAGAGTCCTTGCACGGCACTAAATTGTAAGCCGAAGCAACTGGAGCAAAACTGATCCAGACACTCAACACTAAAATTGCAGCAAACAATCGTCGCATGGAATTGTTTCCTTTTGTTACAAAACAATAAGTTTTTGTACAAGCATTTCAACTTGCCGATCTGGAATCCAGATTACCGTGTTTGTTGACAGTCTCAAGTATCCATCATTGATGCGACAAAGCCCAATAAAATGAGGGATTCGCGTTTTCATAGGTCAATGCTGAGCTAGCAATACCGCGAGGATATTCCTTCATTGCATCAGATGATGGCCTTACCTGTCGATCGGGCAAAAATCCCTTAACAATAACCTGAGTACAGGTAGAGCGGGGACTCGCGCCGAATTAGTTAAGCTAGCAATAACTAACCTATCAAATAAAATTACCAGTTAATGGCAACCATTTTCGCAATCGAAACAAGTTGTGACGAAACAGCAGCAGCAATTGTTAAGAATCGTCAAGTTTGCAGCAATGTTGTGGCATCGCAAATTAAAATCCACGAGCAGTATGGCGGGGTAGTGCCAGAAGTCGCTTCGCGGAGTCACCTAGAAATGCTCAATCAGGTAATTGGCCAGTGTCTGTGTGAAGCAAACCTGAGTTGGTCAGAAATTGACGGCATTGCTGCGACTTGTGCCCCCGGTTTAGTAGGTGCATTGTTAGTCGGGCTGAGTGCGGCGAAAAGCTTGGCAATAGTCCATCAAAAACCTTTTTTAGGCGTCCACCACCTCGAAGGGCACATCTACGCTTCTTACCTTATCGAACCAGACTTGCAGCCACCGTTTTTGTGTTTGTTAGTTTCCGGGGGACACACCAGCTTAATTTACGTCAAAGATTGCGGTGTTTATGAAACTTTAGGACAAACACGCGACGACGCCGCCGGCGAAGCTTTTGATAAAGTGGCGAGACTGTTGCAGCTAGGATATCCCGGTGGGCCCCTGATTGACAAATTGGCCGCCCTTGGGAATCCCCAAGCATACCCTCTACCAGAAGGTAGAATTTCATTGCCTGGTGGTGGTTACCATCCTTACGACAGCAGTTTTAGCGGGTTGAAAACCGCAGTTTTGCAATTAGTGCAGAAACTCAAACAACAAAATAACAATGTGAATGCCGAAGGCTTGTTGCCTGCCTCTACAGTTAATGATATTGCGGCCAGCTTTCAGGAAACAGTAGCCAAGGGTTTAACCAAAAGATCGATCGACTGTGCCCTAAATTTCGGGCTTGCCACTATTGTAGTCGGCGGCGGAGTTGCAGCAAACAGCGGACTCCGAAAACACTTACAAGCTGCTGCTGCAAAACACAACTTGCGGGTATTGTTTCCGCCATTAAAATATTGTACGGACAACGCAGCAATGATCGGCTGCGCGGCGGCAGAACACTTGCAGCGAGGACACACCTCACCGCTGACTTTGGGAGCAAATTCGCGGATGGCCCTCAGCGATATTATGGAACTGTACAAGAAGAGTTATTAGTTATTAGTCATTAGTCATTAGTTAACAGCCAACAGTCAACAGCCAACGGCCAACAGCCAACAGTCAACAGTCAACAGTTAACCAAACGATGAAAATCCGCGACGCAGTAGAAAGCGATTTGCCAGCAATTGTCCAAATATACAACGCAGCAATACCAGGTAGAATGGCCACAGCAGATTTAAAACCAGTCTCAGTCGAAAGCCGCCTCCCGTGGTACAGAGAACACTCCCCCAATTCCTGGCCGATTTTGGTAATCGAATCAGAACAAAATATTGTTGGCTGGCTGAGTTTTCAGCTTTTCTACGGACGCGCTGCCTATCAGCATACAGCAGAAGTTAGCATCTACGTCGCACCCGATCGCCAGCGCTGCGGAATCGGACAAAAATTATTGCAATCGGCAATTGTGCGGAGTCCAGAATTGCAGATAAAAACTCTCGTGGGAATAATTTTTGCTCACAATCAGCCGAGTTTAAGATTGTTTGAGAAATTTGGCTTTCAGCGGTGGGGATATCTGCCGCAAGTTGCCGAACTTGACGGCGTTGAAAGAGATGTCGTAATTCTCGGTTTGCGTTGTTTGTAGGGACTGAGATGTTGCACCATTCTCAAGAACAGGCTTTTCGGCCTGTTCCTAAAAGGATTATTAACAATACTGCAACATCTCAGCAGGAACTGATACCAAATCTGGTGGCACCGGAATTGATGTGATCTTTGCTCAATCTGCTAAAATTGAAATTTCATCCAAAGATGCGATCGCCACATCAGCTTTTTCCAAATGGCGAACCTCCGCATTTCCCCAACAAATCCCTATACAGCCCGCCGCGCCCGCATTTTTACCCATCTGAATATCGCCCGCTGAATCTCCCACCATCAAAGTTGCTGCGGGTTCAACTCCGAGTTTCTCGCAAGCTTGCAAAAACAATTTCGGGTCTGGTTTATGAAGGGTTGAATCAACTCCCATTTCTAACTGAATGTAGTCGGTTAATGCGTGGTGTTTCACAAATTTCTGCACCGCCGCAGTCGTAGCCGCCGAAAGAATTCCCAGCTTCAAACCCGCTTCCGAAAGATATTTCAGAACTTCCAAACTGCCGACAAATAAAGGAGAAACAGCGCTATTTTTAAACATTTCGTCAGCTTCGTCAAAAGCGCGGCGCGCAATAGTTAAAGATTCCAACCATCCCCTGCCGGTTTCCGCGATGTATCCCGCTGCAACAATCTCATTTTCCCTGCGGCTGCCGACTGCAAGCAAGCCTGCGGGGTCGATGCTGCCGCTGTCGATACCGAAAGCCATTTGTAACGGCTCTCCAACGCCGGGAATTTGAGCGTCTGCGAGGCGCGATCGCTTAATCCCCAACAGTCTCAAAAACTCCTGAGAATCCTCTAGAGTCCCGTCTTTGTCAAAAATCACGGCTTGGATATTTGAGAATGTAATTCCCCGACATTTAATAGTTACCAAGAATCATAACTCCCGAATTTCTATATTTTTTTCTATTTTCTCATATTGCGGTCTTTTTAGCAATTGTTTTTAGCAATTGTCACTTGATTTTTCGATTGTTGCCCAATAACCGCAGGTGCGTTGCCGCCACCAGGAATACAATTATCCTCATTTATTTAACGTGTAATTTTTTTAGCACAAACAGTCAAATTGCAAACAACTAATTCCCGCAACTAACCTCATACAATAACTGTCAAATACTTGATTAATATTGTTTTTTATGAGATATACCAGTTAATTGGAACTTGTTGAATTGCCATAAAATGCCAAATAAAGTCACGGAAATTATGTTTTTGAAGGGCAAAAATTGGTATTAATTTAGCCAAAATAGAACTTACGAACGATTGTTTAGAAACCGGGTTTTTTTACGAAAAGATGCGTTGTAGACCGCCGATTCGGTAAAAAACCCGGTTTCACCGGCCCCGATGCGTCCAGGACTGAATTAAAATTATCACTGATTGTCCTGACTGTGTAGGACTGCCAGGTCTGCATTGATGAATTCGTGCACTGCGAGTTTCAATCCCATCGGGGGAAGTGGTTTAAGGAAAAGATTGTCAAGCTTTTGAGAATACTTCCTCGCTCATCTCCGGTTCCGGGGGTGCAATCTGCTGCGATTTCAATTGTCTGACAACTTCGTCAAAAGGCAAAATTCGGACTTGATTGTTAAATACATTGACTTGATAAACTCTGCGGTAACTGAGGTCAAATCCTGTCAGCCAGCCGCTTTTGGGATGATAAGCACCCGTATCAATATCCAACCAGCCTTCGCCCCTGACTAATTCGCCTGGTCTGACACCCTCAAAGGTAAAAGTGATGGTGTGACCCGTGATAATTAATTTATTGGGAAAATAGGGTTTCGATATGGTGTGAAATTCTTTGCGAATCCAGCAGAATTGTTCGATCGACTGCTTGTCAATTGGCATATGGGGGTGGACGCCGGCGTGAACCAGCCAGGTGTCCCCTAAGTCTAGGTGGGTGGGGAGCGTTCGCAGCCACTCTAAGTGTTTGTAAGGCATCATCCCTGTATCTCTGTAGCTGGCTACTGTCGCATCGCCGCCGCTGTACAGCCAAGATTGCCACGCTCGCATATCCATCGGCACCGCCGACAAAGCCTCCAGCATCAGTTGTTCGTGGTTCCCCAGCAGAGTTTGGTAGGGGCTGTCTTGGACAAAATCTAATACCTGAGCGCTTTTGGGGCCGCGATCGATTAAGTCTCCCAAAAAATAGACGCGATCGTCCGAGCTGGGGGCCAGTGCCTCTAGCAGGGTCATTAAGCCGTCGTAATGCCCGTGTACGTCCCCAATAACAATGCGCCGGTGCTCCATTGTGCTTATGCGCTTCCCTGACTCAAAAGCCAAATCTTTAGCAAATAGCATCTGATTGTGCTGCTATTCGCCTCCCCTCTTTTACGGTGGAGGGGTGTCACCCATTATACTGCTTTGTATCAGGATTGGGTAAAGATCGCCAGTATCTGTTTCCGTAGCTACCGATCCGTAAGCGGGTAAAAATAAACATAATGTGGGAGAGGGCGGGTTGTGCAAAGGCCAACTGGCTCATAGCATAGATCCCGGGCTTAACCCCCCCTATAATTTCTTGTCAATTGTGCTTTTGCAACTGCTGTTACTGACTCAAAGTTTTGAGGAATGTCTGGAGTTCTGCCAAAAAACCTTTCTTTTTGAGGGGTTTTGCAGGTGTCGTGGAGTCAGGATCGGCGCTTGGGAGAGAAGCGGCTAAAATCCGCTCTAAATCGTCTCCGACAGGTTTTTGGGCGGTTTCAGAAATTAGTTCGTATTCGTCGTTTGTTTCCAGCCAGACTTGCCAGGATTGGGGGTAGCAGCGGAATAAAGCCGCACGGTCTAGGGGTCTGATATAGTAGCAGGATTCGATTTTGTTGAGGAATCGATCGCGCAATTGGCGGCCCGCATAGCCTATACCTATGGTGGCAACATCTTCGAGGCGCGGGTTGAGTAGAATTACTGGGCGACCCGCCGCAGCTATGTAAAGTTTTTCGACTTGGGCCACTTCTACGGCTGCTGGATCGATCGAGATAAAAAGTTGATCTTCCGGTGCTATTTTGTCTTCAACAGGGGTGCGACTGCTGCCCAAATCAGTCACTTTAAACGGTGTTTCTCCCCAGTCGCGGCGCGCGAGGGCTGCCGCACCGGTGTCGGGAAAAAAGACTTTTACTCCGGGGTAGATTTCCTCAAATTCTGGGAGGAATTGTAGGGTGATAGACTGTGCTTGCAGCGCGATTTCTGGAAATACTAATTCGACTTGCAGTAGAGTTTTGCCGTCCGAGAGGGCAGCGGCGGTGGCCATGCGGGATTGGGCGATCGCCTCGTTGAGATCCTTGGGCAGTTCTGTCATTAATTTTATTATTTTTGCTCGACTTCTCTCAATCCAATTTTACCTGAGAGCTTGCACCATTTTCAATTACCTATTTAGGAACGGGCTCTCCGGCCCGTTCCACAATAAAATTCACTCTTTGTGGAACGCGCCGGAGAACCCGTTATTGAAAATAGTGCAAGATGTAAGTTTTACCGCATCAAGCAACAAAAGCTAACACCGACACTGGGGAACCTGAACCTCCCAAAAGACGCAATATTCCGATAACTAAAGTGATGTCAGCCGCCGCAGGTAACAAGTCGAGATTTGCTAGATTTTCCAGCACTATTCGCTGCTTTTCCAATACCAATTTATTAACTGCAAAACTTTCATCTCTGCCGGTATCGACTCCGTGGGTGTCGGTTCCTATTCCGGCGATCGAGCGTTCTTCTAGCAAAAATTGAGTTGCTGCTTTGCCAAATCCGGGAAAGTGGCAAATGCCGCGCTCGTCTAGGTTAAAAAATGCTCGCTCGTTATCCCATTTTTCTTGCCAGCCAGTATACAATAAAACCAGATTTCCCGCTTCTATAAGTTTGTGCTGCCGTTCCCAATTTAATACATCGTCTATGGTTAAAGTGTAGTCTGGATTGGCAAGACTTTGCTCTCGGATGTCGATCGCAATTGCGGGGAAAACTAGCGACTGGGGCGCATAACTATCAATGCTGGGGCCTCCTGCATGAAAGCTGTTGGGTGCGTTGATATGAGTGCCGCTGTGTTCTCCTATTGAGAATTTTCGCAGGAAATAGCCGTGTTTTTCTATTTGAGAGACGGTTTCAAATTCTGTCGCTGGATCTCCGGGCCAGATAGGGATATTTGGGTGAATTGCATGGGTTAAGTCTACAATTTCGCTGTAGGCGATCGTTTTTATATTTTTTGACTTTAATTTGTCTTTCATTATGTAAAATATATCTATTAGTTATTACACACAGTTGATTCCGTGACCTTCTGCGAGATCAATCTAAAATCTAAAATCTAAAATCTAAAATTCGATTAGTCGATCGAGCGTTGCTGCCATCACATCCTTTGTTTGCCCGGAAACAGTATACACCAAAGCTTCTCGATAAACTCTCCCGGCCGGGTGGACAATACCGTTAGCAGCACCGCTAGAAACTGCAACCGCAGCGTGTCCGCAACGCGCCGCTAAATCAATAGCTTGAGCTCGCAGCGCTAATTTTTCTGCTTTCGAGCTGTGTTTAGATTGTTGGAAATTTTGTTTTAGCCGATCGAGCTTTTGCTCTAGTTTTTGACAAGCTGCCGATATAAAAGGTGAATTCTTAGCCGCCGCCGCTGCTGCAATTACATCCAATCCCGCTCGAATACAGCCAAAAGTACCGGGGACAAAATTCAGTATATTTTTGCTGTCATTTTCCGAAATCCAGCCGACAGGTTTAACTGAAATTATTTCCGATTCATGCAGCAACCAATTATCGAGAGTTGCTGTCACAGTATTAGTCGAGTTCATGGCGATTAACTGCATGATTTCGCTGAAAGCTATTTTACCGTATTCGCGTTCAATATTAACAAAAGGCAGCAAACCGAAAACAGCGCGTTCGTCAGGAAGTACCGCAGCTACAATAAACTTTTGAAACAATCCAAAACCTGTTATCCAAGGAACTTTTCCTGACAGTAAATAGCCATCTTTTGCGGGAGTCGCTGTGACAGCAGGATTGCCCGATCGCCTTAAATGCGAAAACCCAATACCCAACCGTAACTCTTTTTGGGCGATCGCGGGCAAGTATCTGCTTTTTAGCATCTCATTGTCGCTGTTGGCAATCATGGCAGTTGCGCTGTGGTGCTGAGTTTGCAGAAAAGACAAAGCGCCGGAATATCGAGCCGTCAATTCCTGATATTGATAAAAAATCTCCGGTGCAATTTCAGCCCCGCCCCATTTTTGGGGAACTCGCAATGCTAAGAGCGATCGATCTTCCAATCCAGCAACTGCTGTTTTTAACGCTTCCGAGTCGCTGTCGATAATTTCCGCGTGGGGTGCAACCCACTTTTGCAGGTAAATTTCTGTGCTGTTAAGCATATCTTGGAAATCCATTTTTTATAATTATTTTATAGCAGAGGTAGGGACACGGCACTGCCGTGTCCCTACTTATTTCCTCGCATTGTGCACCCTTTTCAAGAACAGGCAAGATTCCTGTTCCACAACCAACAAATAAATTCTATTTATTGTCGAACGGGCCGGAAAGCCTGTTGCACAACAAATAAATTCTATTTATTGTGGAACGGGCCGGAAAGCCCGTTCATCAAAGGCTTGTTGAGAATGCAACAATTAACTTTTTACCACAGTTTCCAAGGAGCCTTCCCTTCGTCCCAAAGTTCGTTTAAATACTTGTATTCTCGATAAGTATCCATCGCAAAGAAGAAGCCTTCATGACGGTAAGCCATCAACTGTCCCTCTGCGGCCAAACGCTGCATCGGCTCTTGTTCTAAAATACAATCATCTCCCCCCAAATACTCAAATACCCGGCGGTTGAATATCATATATCCAACACTTATCCAGCCGTCGATTTGAGGTTTCTCAGAAAATTGTACTACCCGGCTATCGCTGTCTACATCCAAAATTCCAAAGCGAGAAATCGGGCGAAATGTAGTGACAGTTGCCAGCTTACCGTGAGACTTGTGAAAATCGACTAAGGCGTCAATATTGACATCAGCAACTCCATCACCGTATGTCACCATGAAATTCTCGCCATCGATATATTTTTCGATCCGTTTTACCCGCCCTCCCGTCAGGCTTTCTGCCCCAGTTTCAGCCAGTGTCACCTTAAAATCTTGTTCGAGATGTTCCTCGTGATAAGTGATGGTATTTTGGCGTCCCAGACAGATAGTAAAGTCATTGTTCATGGCTTCATAATTGAGGAAATATTCTTTAATCATGTTGCCGCGATAGCCCAAGCACACAATAAAGTTTTGGAAACCGTAGTGTGCATAGATCTTCATGATATGCCAAATAATCGGATGCCCCCCTACATCAACTAAGGGTTTGGGACGAAATTCTGTTTCTTCTCTGAGACGAGTACCGAGACCGCCGGCTAGGATAACTACTTGCATTTTTTCACAGTTTTAAAGATAATTAATTAATTTATCATCAATCATTAGTTATTATTGAAAATAATTGTTAATATTTAATCACAATCAGTGAAGCTTTGTAAACCACAAAAATCACCAACTATTAGAAATAATCTTAGGGTGTTGGGTGGGCACCGTTTATTTATGAATAATCCTAGGGTTCGCACCGAACACCACGTATTTAAATACTGCGTGCAATTTCTACTAACAGTAGGGCGTGAACTGCCCACCGTATATTTGAATGGTGCTCGCAATTTATAACTTACGAATGGTAGATTCTAAAATAGACAAAAAAACAGCAATCATTTATACTAAATCTAAGAAAGAGATTCAACAGCAATGAAAAATCAACTCGATCGCCTAAAAAAGTTTTTAGGTATCCTGTGTGCGATCGCCTCAATAATTATATTATTCCAATCGGCAATACCTGGTGTTTACGCCACAGTTATTGTACCGGAAGGCTCAACTATACCACACACCACCGTAGCTTTTGTTCCCAACATACCGGGCGGCGGCTTAGACTTTCACGAAGCAGCAGGAGGACACACTTTAGAGAGACACGTTGGGAAAACAGAAGCACAACTAGCACAGCGACTCGCAAGCGAAACGAGAATTCCTGCCGCATCTTCTTTTACTGACCGTTCGGTCGCCGAAGCGGCTATTGGGGAAGCAATGAACAGAAATCAAAATGCGATCGACTCGTGGGTGAAAAGTCGAGGTAATCGTTATACGATCGACTACAACACCAACAGAATAATTGGCATTACTCTGCGTCGCCGCGCATCCAAAGCAACTTCAGCATCTCGCCTGAAAATCGTCCTCCAGCGCAGCGCCAAATTACCTCCCGGATACTTTATTCTCACAGCCTATCCCGAATGATAAATCAATTTCCTCATTTAACTCAATTTTTCAGTTCCTACTTTCACCAAGACTGGCCGTTAGAAGCTGACACCCCCAGAGATGTAGTGAACAAATACCGCAGCAGCGAACCGCCCGCAAGTGTTGAAGCTGCATCGCAAGAACTCAGGAAACTGCTAGAAATGCCGATCGCCCCAGCCGATTTAGAAACATTCATCCTCGATGAATTAGGGTGTTACTACGACCCAAAATCAGAAAATCAAACCGCCAGAGAGTGGTTGGAAGCCGTACAAAAATCTTTGAAAAATCCCAGCTAAACTCTACTGACATCAGATACCGCGCGATCGATAAATCCGTAGGGGCGGGTTCACCACTAGCCTCAAAAAGTACAGATAGGTTAAATAAACCCGCCCCCACCCCGCGATTTCTCTTCAAATCAAGCTCACTTGCTAACCGTCAATAAGTAGCCTTCGTGGACGTTGAAATTAGGGATAACATAAGCCAAGCTACCGCTACCCACCGAAAAACTTTCTTCTTTAACGGTGACAAGCTTTTGCACGGGGCCTTCTTGATTGTTGGGAATTTTTTCTAATTTTAGAGTGATTTTCTGATCTTTTTGAAGACCTAGCTGCTCCAAATTTATGAGGCTTAATGTTACGGTGGTTGCTAAGGAATAATTGCGGTCGAAATAACCTAAAAGTATCTGTGCTTTACCTTCAGGATTTGACTTGCTGGCTAAAGCGACAAGGCGATCGTTATCTGAGCGACTCCGCACCCGCGAATTAACTCCGTCAGCATAAGCTTTGTAAGTCCACCAAGCTGCTCTCGGCTCAAAAGTATTAGGCGTGACCATCCCAGTCAGCGTATTGTTGAAGCAATTGCTAACTTTTTTAGCTCCTGTTGTATTCCAACAAGCTCTGCAAGCACCGTCAGCTTTTGCGTACTCCAACTGATAGAAATAACCTAAAATTTCTCCCGGCTGATACTGCGCTAATTCCCCGACAATCTCGTTGACGTAAATTTTTTGCAATTTCAGTTCCTTGTAAGAGGGACTTTGCTGAAAATTGCGTTTAGCATCGATGACATGATCGTCCACAAATAAAATTTTGCTATCGTTGAGTTCGTGCCAAGCTAAGAAATTCACTTCCAGTTTATTCGCTTTACAGTAATCCAAAAAGTCAGCGAGATATTCTTTGTCGTAAGTGCTGATACTCGGCCCGCCAATCATGGCTGACGGCCCCAATTCTTCCCGCAAAATTTTGTAAGCCCTTTTGTAAGTTTCAAAGAATTGTTCTCGGCTTCCCTTCCAAAACGGATTTTTTAAATCCGGTTCGTTCCAGATATCCCAAATAATTTTCTTGCCTTTATTTTGCTGGGCTAACTGTCGGATGAATGCTTCCCACGCGGGGTAATTTTGATAGGGCCAGCCATTGGGATTGCTACCGTAGCCCCACAAGTCGCTGACTACCAGTTGAAACTCAGCTCCGTTGGCGATTACGCGATCGTAAATATCGAGTCTCCCGACTCGCCAAAGTTTCGGCTGCAAGGGTTTGATTGAGTGATCCGGCGGCTGGCTGGGGTCTATTCCGTGCAGCATACCGCTCATGGAAATTGTTCCGGTGGCTGGTACTCCAAAGTCTACTGCGACGTTCGATCGCAGTTGGGCAACAGTTGGTTGTTGCCCAAAATATGTTATTAACAGGACAGTTACCGCAGCTAAGCAAATTGGCAGCAGTTTATTAATATGTTTGAACTTGAAGGTGAACTGCATATCTTTTCTTTTCTCCATTCTGCGAAGGTGGACTTTGTATGTGCAGTAGCGATTTCACGCGCGGATTTGCTTTACTGAAAAAGTTTTAACCAACAGATGAAACGATTTCAAAACTCTGTATTGATTCCATCAACTGTTGCCACTCTCCTGAGCTAATTAGCGCGGCACTATCAATTTTAATCCCATTTTGGGAAGACAACAACACAAAAACATTCACCCAACTCAAGATAGTTTCTGTTGTAAAAAGTGGCGTGCAAGCCCAAGATGATTGCAAATTCTTAACCATCTCCGACATATCTCCCCTAGCATAAGCATCCCAAGCTTTCCACACTAAATAATAGTATTTGAGCAGCCTATCTACTTGCTGTATCTGCCTTTGGACTTTCGGACTAATAGAGGAACTGTCGCTCTTGTCGTCTTTTGCAAGTGCCTGTTCAATGATTTCTCCATATTCCCGAAGCATTCGTTCTTCTTTGAATAGTTCTTCGGCTCTCGCTTTGCACGCTTGTCCTGCAAGTCGGCGCAATTCGGGATTTCCTGCCCATATTTCCACCGCTTCTACCAACTCTTTTACTGTTCCTTCAGGCTCGATTTTAGGATCTGGGAGCAGCTTTCCCGTATCTCCCAATTCTTCGGGAATACCGCTGACTGCGGTTGCAATTACGGGCAATCCTTTCGCCATTGCTTCCATGATTGCTAGCGGCATTCCCTCTGCTTCGGAAGATAAAATAAAGATGTCGCTGGCGTCTAGCCAATCGGCAATATCCCATCGCTGACCTAGGAATTTAACCTGTTCGGTGACTCCTAATTTGCTCGCAGTTGCTCTCAATTCAGGCTCCATATCGTCGTGAGTGGTAGAACCGGGGCCGGCCCAAACGAAGTATAGCTGCGGCCAAACTGGACGATTTTTCAGTTGGGCGATCGCCTGCAATTGATACTGATATCCTTTAATTGGAGTCAATCTCGCCGCCGTGAAGCAAACAACAGCATCTTCGGGGATTCCTTGTTCTTGGCGCAGGCGTTGACGAATTGAAAGATTTGGGGGTTCAAAATAACTGTTCGGCCTGCCATAATAAATAACTTTGCCCCGTTGTAGAGGCACTTTAAAAATTCGTTTGAACAAGTTGAAATTTTCTTGTGAAACTGCTACTACTGCTTTTGCTAAATCGTACTGATAGGAGACTGCATCAAAATAGGGAATTTGATCGCCCCGATCGAAAGTTTCATAATTGCGACCGATATAACCGAGAGCAACTATGTACGGTATGTCCTGCTTAATAGCAACTTGTTTAGCCGCAAAATTTGCCATCGGTGAGCCATCGCTAAATATAATTAAATCCGGTTGAGCCCGGGCATAAACTTTTTCAGCATCTCCTAAATTGTACGAAACTCGCAAAAACTCTTTGATCGTGTCAAAGTCCAGCCAAATATGTTCTATACCTAGCTGTTTTTGTTCGGTAATTAAAGGGTTAGAACTTTGAGTTTGAACACTAATAACTTGGTAGCCGTCGGCTGCTAATTTACACATCAGCGAGTGGTTGAACTGAGCCAAACCTCCCACTCCGTGGTCTTCTGCGTACAGGAGTACGCGGGGTTTTTGCGGCAGCAAAATCGAACTACCGGCAGGTTGGAATTGAGGAGTGTTGTTGGCAGCAAGCACTACGATGTCTTGCCATTCTTTTAAAGTAGTTAAGGCATAAGCATCAAATTCGATACCGTATTCTTGCGAAAAACCCTTAAAACTTTCTAACCATTTAAAAACAGTTTCTGTACCTGTAAAAGGAGTGTAATGAAGAGATTTCTCCAAACACTCGACCATCTCTGCCAAATATCCATCACGGTACATCCGCCACGCTATCGATACTAAGCACCTGTAACGTTCCTCGCCTTTCAAGTCGCGGATGTGCTGAGGTAAGTCTAGCCGCGCAAAAAATTTATCCATCATAATTTCCATATTTTTCATTACTTGGGAGCCGCCGGACATCAGATTGCTGTCGTGCTGGCGATAGCAGCTTAATATCTCTTTTAACCAAACTGACTTGCAGCCTTTTAAAGCTAAACGCAAGACAAAATCTAAATCTTCTGTCGGCGGAAAGCGAGGATCGAAACCCCCCAAGCGTTCCCACCACTCGCGCCGCAGCATCACCGCACTCAGCCGCACTGATTTGTACAAAACTAAGCTTTCTAAATCTAATTTGGGTGCTTCTTCCCAAGGCTTTACTCCGTAGATGCCTGCGTCCTTTTTGTCAACTATCAGCCAACCTGTCTGCACCAAATCTAACCTGGGGTCAGCGTCAAAGCAAGCAATTTGTTTTTCTAGTTTTTCTGGGAGGAAGAAGTCGTCGCTGTCGAGAAAAGCTAAAAATTCGCCTTTGGCTAGTTCGCAGCCGCGATTCCGAGCTATTGCTGCTCCTTGATTTTCTTGATAAACGTACTGAATGAAATCGCAGTAAGGCTCTAAAATTTGGCGGGTGTTGTCGGTCGAGCCGTCATCTACGATAATAATTTCCCAGTCTTGGTAAGTTTGGTCTATCACACTTTCTACTGCTCTAAGTATATAGCAATCGCAGTTGTATGTCGGGATAATTACGCTGACTCGTACTGCTTTTTTGGGAAGTATGTTAGACATTAACTGTTGCCATTGTGGTAAGCTTCTTAATGATTGCATAGTTAGGGGAAAGCCGTAAGCTTTAGCAATAGCACCGAGACGCTTTATCCAATCTATTACGGTTTTTCTAGCAGAGTAAGGAGTATAAGGAAAAGATTTTTGGTAATACTCAACCGCTGCCACCGGATGACCAGTATAGTACAAGTGCCATGCCATCCATGTCAGTGCTTCGTAGAAAGCAGGATTTTCTAACTCGCGGATGTGCTGTGGTAAATCGGGTTGGTTGAATAAATTTTGTTTTAATTTAATAAACAGATTTGCTTGTTTGAGAGATTTTTGAATTGACACATTTTTGTCATGCTGGCGATAACAGACTGTCACCTGCGGTAGCCAAGCAGCTTCGCAGCCTAATAGAGCTAAACGTAATAGTAAATCGGCATCATCTACGGAATCAAACTCAGAGTTAAATCCGCCTACAATTTGTAACCACTTTCGCGAAAACATCATTGCGCTCGGAAGTACGGGCATCTGTACTATCCATGCTTCTAAGTCTAATTTTGGTAAATATTCCCAACATTTGATATCAGAAATTGTCTCTCCTTGCTCGTCAACTAAACGCCAGCCACTATTGACAATTCCTAATGAATTTGACGAGCGAAACAGCGCTACTTGTGCTGCCAACTTATCTGGCAAAAAGAAGTCATCTTGATCTAAAAAAGCAATTAATTCACTTTGGGATTCCTGAATTCCTCGGTTGCGAGCCGCTGCTACTCCTTGGTTTTCCTGATAAAAGTAGCGAATTTTGTCAAAATAAGGCTGCAACGCTTGGCGAGTGTCGTCCGTTGAGCCGTCGTCTACGACAATAATTTCCCAGTTTGTATAGGTTTGGCTCAACACGCTTTCCACGGCTTGCGCGATGTAGCGATCGCCATTATATGCAGGTATAATTACGCTGACTTGCGGTGTCGAATTTGCCATTGATATGAATTTACTCGGTGATAGGGAAGGGTTCGGGAAAATAACACGGATTTAGACGCGGATACACAGATTTTCGATCGTTGTTGGGTCTATAAAATACAATTTTACTGATATTTGTGGCTGTACTGCTGACAGCAAGCTCAATTTAAAATGTCAATCGGGTATTTTAGCGTGCATAAAATACAGATTCTAGACCCTGGACGCCCTCGACCAATTGTTGCCATTCTGCTGATTTAGTCAGAGAATATGTATCTAAATGATGCCCTTTAGATAACGAAAAATTACCAAAACATTCTATCCAGTTTAACATTGTTTCTGTACTCAAAAAAGGCGTACACTGCAAAGATTCTTGAAGCCACTTCTGCATCCCGATGAGGTCTTCTTGACAGTAAGCGTGCCACGCCTTCCACACTAAAAAGCTGTAGCGCACCCGGCTTTCTACCTTCGCCATCCACCCCTGCACCTGTTGTTGAGTAACAAATCGATCTTTTTCGCCATCGGAAAGTAAAGCTTTTTCGATCGCCTCAACAGACTCTGCGAGCATCCGCTCCTCTTTGAACAATTTCTCGGCCCGCCGCTTGCAAGCTTTGCCGATTTGGCTGCGCAATTCTGGATTCAGCGCCCAAGCTTCTACAGTTTCCGCCAATTCCCTCGCTGTTCCCTCTGGATCGGTATTCGGATCGGGCAACAACTTCCCAGTATCCCCGAGCCCTTCTGGAATGCCGCCCGCTGCCGAAGCAACTACAGGCAATCCTTTAGCCATCGCTTCCATGACTGCAAAAGAAGGTGCAGCATCGCCGAGAGATGTCAAAATGAAGATGTCGCTAGCATCCAGTAAATCTAAGATATCCCAGCGCTGTCCGATCAATTTCACGCGATCGCTCGCCCCTAATTCCCTAACAGCTTCCCTCAATTCTTTTTCTAGATCGCAATAGCTTCCCTCACCATTCCCGGCCCAGACAAAATACAGTTTAGACCATACAGGAGACTGCTTCAACTGCTTGATTGCTTCGATCTGATATCGATGCCCTTTAACCGGTGCTAATCGAGCAGATGTGAAACAGACAATCGCATCTTCAGGAATTTCTAACTCTTGCCGCAGGCGTTGGCGAGCCGAAGGATTAGGAGGTGCAAAATATTCAGGAGAGCGCCCCAAATAAATGACTTGCCCCTTATCTTTGGGTAAATCAAAGTCATCGCATAATAAATTCAAATGTTCATAAGCGCCAACAATCACCGCTCTAGCTTGCAGGCAGTGATACAGCACTCCCTCTCGATAAGGCACTACATCCCCGTAGGCAAAACTTGCGTGATCGGGCATGACTAACCCGATTACCATCATGTATGGTATCCCCATCTGAATAACTACCTGTTTTACTGCAAAATTAGAATAGGGCCAGCCATCGCTAAAAATAATCAGATCGGGTTTATTTTTAGAAAAAATCTCTTGTGCATCCTCCGTATTTCTTAACACCCGCGCTAAATCTCTATGGCTGCTAAAATCCAGCCACAAGTGTTCTATACCTAACTCTCGTTCTCGCTCAACCAAGGGGCTAGAATGTTTGGTTTGCACGCAAGTGACTCGATAGCCCAACAAGGCTAACTGACAGAGAATGGCATGGTTGTACTGCGCTAATCCTCCCACGCCCGGATCGTCGGCGTTGTAGAGTAAAATGTGCGATTCCCTAGGGGATAGCTTCGCCGCGCGTGATTTTGGATGTGTAGAAATAGAGCTCTGTTGCGATTCGGGCTGATGGGTCATAACCATCAAAATTATATCTTGCCATTCTCTTAACTGAGTCAGTGAATAAGCATCAAAATTGTCACCGTATTCTTCAGAAACACTATGAAAAGTTTCCAGCCAATTCAACACTGTTTCTGTGGGCGAAAAAGGGGTATATTGCAATGACTTTTCCAAACACTCTGCCATCTCTGCTAGATGACCGCCGCGATACATCCGCCATGCCATCCACACCAAGCACTGATAGCGTTCCTGTTTTTTTAACTGGCGGATTGACTGAGGCACATCAGGTCTGGCAAAGAATTTTTCCATCAGAATTTCTGTATTCTTCATTAGCGGAAAACCGCTTGACATGAGATTGGTATCGTGCTGGCGATAACAGGTAAGTATCTCTTTTAACCAAACTGATTTGCACCCTTTTAAAGTTAAACGCAAGGCAAAGTCTAAATCTTCCGTAGGCGGAAGCCCAGAATCAAAACCGCCCAAGTATTCCCACCACTTACTCCGCAGTAGCATCGCACTTGGGCGCACACATTTATAGAGAATAAAGCTTTCTAAATTTAATGTAGGCGCTTGCTGCCAAGGCTTTACCGCAGAAATATTTTGCCCTTTTTCATCTACCATGAACCAACCTGTTTGCACCATGTCTAATGTGGGGTCAGCATCAAAGCAAGCTACCTGTTTCTCTAGTTTTTCTGGAAGGAAATAATCATCAGCATCTAGAAAAGCTAAAAACTCGCCTTTGGCTAGCTGGCAAGCACGATTGCGAGCTATTGCTGCTCCTTGATTTTCCTGATAAATGTAGCAAATTCTGTCAAAATAAGGCTGCAATACTTGAGGGGTGCTATCTGTCGAACCGTCGTCTACAACTATAATCTCGAAATTAGTAAAAGTTTGACATAGGACGCTTTCTACCGCTTGCACGATGTAGCGGCCGCCATTATATACTGGTATGATTACGCTGATTAGCGGTGTTCGATTGACTGTTGACATTATGTAGCTCGCTGTTAACCTATTCTTGTCTAGTTTATATTAATTTGGCTGAGATTTAGCACTATTTATTTGCCAGTCGGCAGATGTATTTACTTGAATTTGAAGTTTGACAAGTTGTACCATACAATAATACATGGAATTATTACTCAACAGGAACGCAAGAAGTGAATTCAGAAACAGCAGCGGTTGATTTTCAACAACAGGCAGAAATATATTTAGCTTTAGGGAAGTTGGAGGAGTCGATCGCGCTTTGCCAAAAAGTTTTGGCATCGCACCCCAATTCCGCCGAGACTTGCAAGACCCTGGGGAAGGCGCTGCAAGCTCAGGGTAAGCTAGAAGACGCAAGGTATTGGTATAAAGTTGCGATCGCCCTGCAACCGGATTTTGCCGAAGCTTTTGCTAACCTCGGCACTCTCTGCGCTACATTGCAACAGTGGCAAGAGGCGATCGCCTGTTACCAAAAAGCCATCTCCCTCCAACCGGACTTTGCAGGATTTTACCGAAATTTAAGCCGGATATTTACCCAAGTCGGTCAAGCTGAGGAAGCGGCAGATTGCTGGTATCAAGCACTCACGATCCAACCGACTGAAATAGCGGAAGAATATCTCGACTTAGGTAATACTTTGTTGGCGCAAAACAAGCGTGAAGAGGCCCTAGTTTGTTACCACCGTACCATTTATTTAAACCCCAGTTGTTGCGAGGCTTATTACCAGTTGGCAGCAACTGCTAGCCAACTACAACAGTGGGACGAAGCTATTGTTCACTACCGCAAAGCTATTCAACTCCAGCCAGATATTTCTGAGCTTTATTACAAATTAGGCAATGTTTTTCAAGACAGCGGACGATTACATGAAGCGGTCGCCGCTTACCGGGAAAGTATTGAGTTAAATCCCAACTCTTTTTGGTCTTACTACAATTTAGGTAGTGTGTCGTTCAAGTTGGAACAATGGCAAGAAGCCGTCGTTGCTTACCGCACGGCTGTTGAAATTAACCCGGATTTTTCTTGGTGCTACTACAGCATCGGAGAAGCTTGCGGCAAATTAGAAAAATGGTCGGAATCAGCCGCTGCTTACCAGCGATCTATTGACTTAGACCCTAATTATTCCGGCTCTTTTCATAACTTGGGAGATGCTTTTTTTCAACTACAAAAATGGTCGGAAGCTGAGGCTGCATACCAAAGGGCGATCGCACTTAATTCAGAATTCTTTTGGTCTCATTATAATTTAGCTTTAACTAAAGTTAAACTCCTGGATTGGTTGGGAGCAATCAGCGCCTACCAGCGGGCGATCGAACTCAACCCAAACTTTTCTTGGACTTACCATAATTTAGGAGAAGCACTGTTAAAAAACCAGCAGTGGAAACCAGCCGCTGCCGCCTACAAGCGCGCTATTGAACTCAACCCCAATCTTTCTTGGTCTTATTACAATTTAGGCGATGCTTTGACTGAGATGCACGATTGGAATGAGGCTGTTTCCGCTTACCTTTGCGCCCTGCAAATCGAGCCTGAACTCCCGAACATCTACACCAAGTTAGGCGATGCTCTCATCAAAAGAACTCCGACCGATTTAGACGCAGCAACCAGCTACTATCACCACGAATTGCAGTCACTGCACCCTCCTGAATTTTACTGCGAAATAGCCCAAAAGTTTGCCGAGAGCGATCGGCTTGACGCAGCGACAGTTTTGTACTTGATGGGATTAGAAATCCGGCCAGAAGATCCAGCAATATCCAGAAAATTGGCGGAAGTTTTGGATAAAAATCACTCGTCGGGCGATCGCAGTATATTATTAGAGTTGGAGACACGCGATATTCGCGATCGCTACATTGCCCGAGTCGTCAAAGGCAAGACTTTTGGAGAAGTCGGCGGACTTTGGGGAACTGTCAACGAAAAAGTTTCTGTAGCTAGCAAATACGGTGCAGTTTCTCTGACAATGATTGATGTGATACCCCCATCCGCACAACTTTGGCAAGATTTTCGCAGACGCATGGCAAGTTTAAATATTGCTAATTATAATTGTATCAGTCGAGAGATAACTCAGATTCAGCTTGCAGAAATTGGCGAGCCTTACGATGTCGTCCACTGTGCAGGAGTTTTGTACCATCACGCCCACCCTTTGCAAATTTTAATTAGCTTGCGTCAAATAACAGGGGAGTATTTAATCTTAACTTCAGCTATTACTCAAGAGGTTATAGAAAACGAGCGGGGACGCTACGAAATTCCAGCTTCTGCGGTAATATTCATTCCCGCTTTAGACGAAGCAGAACGAGCTATCTTAAGCGCTTACTGGCAGCAGCACACCGGCGGCGCACCAATTTTCGGAGTAATTCAGAAAGCAGTTTTTGACATCAACGACTTTGGGCCGTGGTGGTGGCTGCCGACAGCTACTGCTTTAGAATCTATGTGTAAAGTAGCTGGATTTAAGGTTTTAGATAAAGCATTGACTTGGAACAATAATGCTATGACTCTGCTGCTAGGCATTTGATGATTGGTAAACCAACAATAACGGTGCCGGACGCGCCAAACTTTTAAAAACCAGGTTTCTGAGGGGATTATTCGTTTCCTTCCCCCAATATTCCTACTATAAACCTGGTATTTTCCGTAATTTCTAAATAAAATAGCTGCAAACATCTGTGAAAACAGGAAAATAATTAATGAACAATTACCAACCAGGGACGGCATTAGGCAACATTTTAGTAGTAGACGATACGCCAGAAAACCTGCGCCTGTTGTCTACGATGCTTACTCATCGAGGGTACGCGCCCCGCTGCGTGATTAATGGAAAAATGGCTCTGAGAGCCTGCAATTCTAATCCGCCGGATTTGATTTTGCTCGACATAATGATGCCGGAAATGAACGGCTACGAAGTTTGTCAACACCTGAAGTCCGAACCAAAAACTCGCGAAATTCCGGTAATTTTTATCAGTGCTAAAGATGAAGTATTCGACAAAGTAAACGCATTTGCTGTTGGAGCAGTTGACTACATCAGCAAGCCATTTCAGTTTGAAGAAGTGCTCGCCCGCATCGAAAGTCACCTCACCCTGCGGAATTTACAAAAGCAGCTAAAACAACAAAATATGCTGCTTCAAGAAGAAATCAACAGCCGCTTAGCCGTTGAAAAAGCAATTCACGAAAAAAACCAAATTCTGCAACAAGAAATTAGCACCCGCCGCGCCGTTGAAAAAGCTTTGCAAGAGCAAAATTTGCTCCTCCAACAAGAGATATCGAACCGCCAGCGCGCCGAATCTGCTCTCTTAAAATCTAACCAAGAATTGGCGCGTTCAAATGCGGAACTAGAACAATTTGCTTATGTGGCTTCTCACGACTTGCAAGCGCCTTTAGCAACAATTGCTAGTTATGCTCAACTTTTAGAAAAACGCTACAAAGATCAACTCGACAGCCAAGCTAGTAAGTTTATTGGCAATATCGTTCACGGCTGCACGAGAATGCAAAACTTAATTGACGATTTACTCGAATATTCGCGAGTGGGCAGGAGTCAGAAACCTTTTCAACTGACAGATTGCAATCACGCAGTCGAGCAAGCAATCGCCAACTTGCAATGGGCGATCCGCGACACTCAAGCAGTTGTTACTTACAGCGAATTGCCAGCGGTAATGGGGGATATTTCTCAACTCGTACAGCTATTTCAAAATTTAGTCGGCAATTCGATTAAATATCGCCAAGATGCACCGCCTGTGGTTCATATTACCGCTAGTAAACAGGAGAAAGACTGGTTATTTTCTGTCTCGGATAATGGAATTGGGATTGCGACGCAGCATCAAGAACGCATCTTTCAAATTTTCCAGCGCTTGCACACTCAAAAAGAATATTCTGGGACAGGTATTGGTTTAGCAATTTGTCAAAAGATTGTGGAACGTCACGGCGGATATATTTGGGTGGAGTCGAAGCCGGGGCAAGGTTCAACTTTTTACTTTACTATCGCTTAATTGAGACATCTTTTCGGCACAATGTAGAAGCTATAATGCTGCGAAATTTGAATTAAATATTATATTTAAATGCAGAATCTAGAATGTAGAATGTAGAAGTTAATAGCATTTAAAAAATTAAATAAAAAAATGAATAATTGGGATGAATTGTGACTATTGGGGGTTGAGATTGCGAGGCTAAAGTTGCATTTTTTTTAAAAAAACTCGTATAAATTGGAAGTTAGAAAAAAAAATGTTTTGCGTTGACACTTTAGTCATTGCGTGATAAAATTATATATCTTAAACACATTTTTTGTAGAGTTCGCTTACACCGCAATGTGAGCGCCGATGTAGGTGTAAGTGCAATTAAATAGCTGCCCCGGAAATCACAGGTAACATTTAAGTTTGTTTAACAGTTTTTTAATTAATAGTTATTATGAAAGCAGTTTTTAACTTAGCTTTGCCTCCTCTCTGCTTTAAAGTTCTGTTAGTAGAAGACAACCCTCAAGAAGCGGAGCTGATTGAAGATTTGCTGTCAGAAATTGGCGGTCAACAGTGTATACTGCTGACGAAAGTAGAACGCCTCAGCGAAGCGCAGCAGCGATTGAATGAAGAAACTTTTGACATAATTTTATTAGACCTTTCACTGCCAGACAGTCTGGGAATCGAGACGGTTGCTCGGGTACAAGAGTATGGAGTAAATGTGCCGATCGTAGTTTTGACTTCCCAAAATGACGAAGAGCTTGCCCTGCGGTTGATTTCCGTCGGGGTACAAGATTATTTAGTAAAAAGAAAAATCGACGGCGAACTGTTAATTCGATCGCTCCGTTACGCCATAGAACGCCAGAACAGTCAAGATGCTTTGCGAAAAAGTGAAGAAAAATATCGCTCGGTGGTCGAAAATTCCCTGATCGGAATTGCCATCTTTGCTCCAATTATTGACAGCGAAGTTCCTCAAAATTGCAACTGGATAGAAGTTAACGATGCGCTGTGCAATTTGTTGGGCTATGAGCGCTACGAACTCGTGCAAAAGAATTGGCTAGAGTTGACTCATCCAGAGGATTTTGATGCCAATTTGAAACAATTGTCTCAAATGTTAGGAAGTGAGAGCGATGGTTGCATCTTAGACAAAAGGTGGATCGGAAAAGACGGCGAAATAGTTCACACGCGAGTTTCCATGCGCTGCATCCGCCGCCTGGACGGGTCGATCGACCGGATTATCGAAGTAGTGTTGGACGTGAGCGATCGCTACCGCTACGAAGCCAAACTGAAAGCGTCCGAAGAATTTTTAAACCACACCATAAATGCTACCCCAGACCCAATTTTTGTCAAAGACGAGCAACACCGCTGGATGATATTAAATGATGCTTTTTGTCAGTTGCTCGGCAAATCGCGGCAAGAACTGATCGGCAAATCAGATTATGACTTTTTCCCCAAATCAGAGGCTGATGTTTTTTGGGCAAAAGATGAAGAAGTATTGACAACGGGTATCTGCTTGGAAACTGAAGAAAACTTCACAGACACTGGCGGAAAAGAACACATCATCTCTACCAAAAAAAGCGTATTTAAAACATCCGCTGGCAGTAAAGTAATAGTAGGCATAATTAGAGATATTACCGAATACAGACGGCAGCAAAAAGCCCTGCAACAAAGCGAAGCTCGATTTCAAAAACTGGTAGCTAACCTGCCGGGAGCAATTTATCAATTACGAAGGTCAGCAACGGGAGAAATATCTTTTCCCTACGTCTCTTCAGGCAGCCGCCAACTGTACGAATTAGAAGCAGAATCAATAGAGCAAAATGCGAAACTGGTTTTCAGCGGAATTCACGCAGACGATCTCTTAGATTTAGAAGCATCGATCGAAATCTCTGCAGCTACCTTGGAACCTTGGCAGCAGCAGTGGCGGCAGACTTTGCCATCGGGAAAAGTTAAGTGGCTGCAAGGAGCGGCGAGACCGGAAAGGCTCAATAACGAGACAAACTCTGGGAGCGAAGGCGATATTCTCTGGGACGGTTTAGTGATGGATATCACTGAATTAAAGCAGGCACAAACAGAGCGCGACCGCTTTTTTACCATCTCCTTAGACTTGCTTTGTATTGTAGGTTTCGACGGCTTTTTTAAACGTTTAAACCCTGCTTGGTCAACGGTTCTAGGCTACAGTAGTGCTGAACTTTTTGCCAAGCCGACGATCGAATTTGTGCATCCCGACGATCGACAAGCTACCGCAGCCGAAGGGGCTAAACTAATAGCAGGTACCTCCAGTATCTCGTTTGAAAACCGCTATCTTTGCAAAGACGGTTCTTACAAATGCCTCCTGTGGACGGCATCGCCATTTAGTGAAGAAGGTTTAATCTACTCAGTCGGTCACGACATTACCTCTCGCAAACAAGCCGAGTCCAAACTTCAGCGACAAGCAGTAGCAATGGCCGCTGCTTATGACGGTATCGCGATCCTCAATGCTAGGGAAGAATATATTTATTCTAATCAGGCTTATCTGCAAATGTACGGCTTTTTAAATTCCTCCGATTTATTGGGTAAAAGTTGGAAAATCCTTTATGAAGAAGCAAAAATTCAAGAAATTGAACGAGAAATCCGCCCGGCTCTCCATGAAAAAGGATACTGTAATATAGAAGCAACTGGTCAGCGGCGAGACGGTACTCTTTTTCCTCAAGAACTTTCGCTGACTATGCTTGCCGGTGGGGAGATAATTTCCATAGTCCGGGATATCACTAATAGAAAACAGGTAGAATCAGCACTGCGAGCGAGCCAGCGCCGCTACCAAACTTTAGCAGAAGCATCGCCAGTTTGCATATTCCACACCGACACCTCGGGAAATTGCCTTTATGTGAATCAGCGGTGGAGCGAAATTACGGGATTAAACCCAGAATTAGCAGCAGAAAAGGGCTGGATGAATACCATACATTCCGATGATGTAGAGCGGGTGAAAAGTGAATGGCATCGAACAATTATTGACAAAATTCCTTTTAAATCAGAATACCGCTTTCAGCGTCCAGACGGTCGGGTAATTTGGGTGATCGGTCAGGCAATTGCAGAAATCGGAGACAAGCAGGAAATTAAAGGCTATATCGGGACTATTACTGATATTAGCGATCGCAAACAAGCAGAATTAGATTTGCTGCGAGTTACTCAAGCCGTAGAAAGCACCAGCGACGCGATCGGCATTGCTGACTTGGCAGGGCGATCGATCTACCACAATCAAGCCTTTGTTCAGCGGTACGGCTACACAGCAGAAGAACTGAACACAGCAGGGGGAGCAACGGCACTTTACCCCCGAAGTCAAGTGCTGGTAGAAATGTTTAAAACAGTCCGTAAAGGCAAATCTTGGCAAGGCGAACTCCAAATCAAAACTAAAAGCAACGAAGTGGTAACGACTTTATTTCGTGCCGACTGCATTAAAGATGAAACTGGCAATTTAATCGGGCTAGTGGGAGTAATTACCGACATCACCGAACGCAAACAAGCTGAGATGGCCCTGCTGCACCAATTAAGGCGAGAACGGCTGGTAGTTGCCATGCTCGATCGCATTCGCTCCTCCCTCAATTTAGAAGAAGTCCTGACAACTGCTGTTGAACAAGTGCGGCAGTTTTTGCAAACAGACCGCACAGTTATTTACCGTTTTAATCCCGACTGGAGCGGCTTTGTAGTTGTGGAATCTGTGGCTGAAAATAGAATTTCGCTGCTAAATTTAAACAATATTGATGGCTGTTTTAAAGAAAAATTTGTTGCTATTTATCAGCAAGGCTGTATTAGAGCTATGGAAGATATTTACCGGGAAAATTTGACGGAATGCCACATGAAATTTCTCGAAGGATTTGAAGTAAAAGCTAACTTAATAGTGCCGATTTTAAAAGCACGAGAAAGCATTTCCCAGACCCAACATACCGCAGAAAATCAGCTTTGGGGACTGCTGATCGCCCAGGATTGCAGCGGCCCCCGTCCCTGGGATTCCTCAGAAATAGAATCCCTCCGGCAATTGTGCGTCCAATTGGCGATCGCGATCCAGCAATCGACGTTATTTGAACAAGCACAAACCGAAATTGCCGATCGCAAACTTGCAGAATCTGCCCTCCAACAAGCCAAAGAAGTCGCAGAAAGCGCCAACCGCGCCAAAAGCGAATTTCTCGCCAACATGAGCCACGAACTGCGCACGCCTTTAAACGGCGTTTTAGGTTACGCTCAAATCCTCAAAACCGACAAAGACTTAAGCTCCGATCAGCAAGAAAGTCTCAGCAATATTCAACAGTGCGGGGAACACCTGCTGATGTTAATCGATGATGTTTTAGACCTTTCCAAAATCGAAGCTAGAAAAATGGAACTCTACCCGGAAGAGTTAAATTTTCTAAAGTTCACGAAAAACATTGCCGATCTATTTCAGATGCGGGCATTGCAAAAACAAATTTCCTTCAATTACGAACAAGTATCTCCCCTGCCTAGTTTCGTTCGTGTAGATCCAAAAAGATTGCGCCAAATTCTCATGAATTTACTCAGCAATGCCGTTAAGTTTACTAACAGCGGATGTGTGACTTTTAAAGTCGGCTATGTCGGCACAGGTGCCTGGATTCAAGGGCAAGGCGACAATTATGAATTGTCGATTTTGAGTTCGGAACTGAAAGAAAATTATCTGCGCTTCGCCCACAACTCTAGCGCAGCAAAACACGCTTTAAAAGTTCGTTTTCAAGTCGAGGATACTGGCACAGGAATAGATCGAAGCAAGTTAGAAGAAATATTTTTGCCATTCCACCAAGTAGGAGGCAATACATTTGTTGAAGGTACAGGTCTCGGACTCTCGATCAGCCAGAAATTAGCGAAAATGATGGGCAGCGAAATTGGCGTCAACAGCACTTTGGGAAAAGGCAGCACTTTCTGGCTGGATTTAGAATTGCCCGCAGTCCAACGGTACTTGGAGGTGTCTCCTTTGCGGGAAAAACCCTGGCTTGTCGGTTTTGTTGGCAACAAGCGGAAAGTGCTAATCCTGGATGAAAATCAACTAAATCGCGATTTGTTGTGCAGGCTGCTGGGGCGTTTGGGATTTGAAGTTGCAGAAGCACAAAACCGTCAAGAATGCCTCTGCAAAGCAGTTGAATTTCAACCGGATGTGATTTTTATCGACTTGGGGATGCCTGTAATGGATGGCGTAGAAACTGCCACAAGACTGCGGGAGTTACCGGAATTAAAAAATGTCGTGTTAATCGCTATGTCAGCTAGCGTTTTGGAGGGGGCGCAGCAAGAGAGCATCCTCGCAGGGTGCAATGATTTTCTTCCCAAGCCGATCGCAGCAAATCACTTTTTGGCACAGTTGCGCGTGCATTTGGACCTAGAATGGATTTACGGGGAAGCTTCGGAAAACAAAAAGCGCAAAACTCCGAGTTTGTCACCAGCATCGGATTTTCCGGCTTATTCTTCTCTGTTGCCTGCGGCTTCTGAGTCGGTAGCACAACTTTTGAAACTCGCAGCTATGGGCGACATTGAAGAATTTTTTGAGGAGAGTGCTAAGCTGGAGTGTTTAGAACCTAAATTAGTACCGTTTGTCTCGAATCTGCGCCAACTTGCTAAGGGATTTCAGCTCAAACAAATTCGGAATGCTTTAAAGCAATATATTGAGGGGCAGTAGTCAGCAGTCAGCAGTCAGCAGTCAGCAGTTATATCATGTGCGGTCGCTCGATCGGAGATGATATCACTCTAACAGCCAACCAAATAATTCTCCTACTGTCAGTTGCAATTCCCTGGCAAAAGATGGCACGGGCAATAACTGTTCCGGTTCGTCAAACACCTCCGTTGATTGAGTGGGCAGATATACAAAAACCGATCGATCCTCTGGATCGATTAACCAACTCATTTGAGTTCCGTGTTTGAGACAATGTAAAATATTTTTAGTAACTTTAGTTTGGCTTTGCTCGGGGGAGAGGATTTCAATTGTCCAATCCGGGGCGATCGCAAACACATTTGCCACACCACCATTTTCTTTACGGGGAATGCGCTCCCAAGCGAATACAGTCACGTCTGGAACGATCGCTCGACCGCCAAAAATGCACCGTAGTTCTGGAAATGCTCGCGCCACCTTTTGAGGTTTGAGAGCAGTATTAGCAGCGCTGGTCAACTCGCCTTGAATGACACTATGTTCTCCTTGAGGCATCGGTTTTTGAATGATTTCGCCGTCAATGTACTCGCTGGCTGGTTTGGTTTCTGGCAACTTCAAAAACTCTTGGAGTGTCAAAGATTTTGGCAGGGTTTCTACCATCCGATTTTATCTCTAAAATAGAGTTTCATCTGCTATTTTACCAAAAAGTCCCGGACTCGTGCGATCGGCGCTCCACTTACTTCAACATCCGGCTATACCACCTTGCATCCTGCGGCTAATCTTGCTTCTATATATTCAGAGACAGTTTTTGAGAGAGTTGGGATTGAAATTACTTTGCCTCAGTAACGGCCACGGAGAAGACGCGATCGCCCTTCGCATCTTGCAGGAACTGCAACAGCACCCGCATCCGCCAGAATTAGCCGTGTTTCCGCTAGTGGGTGAAGGGCAAGCTTTCGCTCAACTAGAAAACGCCCGCATCATCGGCCCGGTGCAGCGGATGCCTTCGGGCGGCTTTATTTACATGGACGGGAGGGAATTTTTGCGCGATGTCAAAGGCGGCCTGCTTCAGTTGACAATCGCTCAGTTTAAAGCCATCCGCGCTTGGGTGCGGACTCAACAACAGTCTGGGAATCAAGACGGCGTTATTTTAGCCTGCGGGGATATTGTACCGCTGCTGTTTGCTTGGCTCAGCGGCGCGCCCTATGCCTTTGTCGGTACTGCCAAGTCCGAGTATTATTTGCGGGACGAGGACGGGCCTCTGGCTCGCAAATCCAGGGTCTTTGGTGGGTGGAGTTGGTCGCGATCGGTTTATTTGCCTTGGGAGCGCTGGTTGATGACTCGATCGCGCTGTCGGGCAGTTTTTGCCAGGGACGCGCTAACCGCCGAGACTTTACAAAAGCTGGGAATTCCCGCTTACAATCTCGGAAACCCGATGATGGACGGACTCGAACCGGAAAATCCAGCCGGTTTTTACGGCCCTGACGCAGAGTTTCGGGAAAGGTCGCGATCGCTCGTCATCACCTTACTCCCCGGTTCTAGAGCGCCGGAAGCCTATGCTAATTGGCAGCTAATAGTAGAGGCTGTAGCCGGAATTTTGTTGCTGTTTGCCGATCGCAAATTGTTATTTTTCGGAGCGATTTCCCCTGAGTTAAATCTAGAAGCTTTGCGACCTATTTTAGAATTTTTCGGCTGGCGCCAAGACGGCGAAACTAGAACGCAGCGGCGAGAAGGAAGTATTTTGCGACCTCCTGTTTCCAGCGCTCGAGAAATTCACAAAGAATCTCCTAATTTGCTATTGCCCTTGACATTTGTGCAGAGAAACGCCACGATGATTTTGACTCAGCAAAGTTTTAACGATTGTTTGTACGAAGCCGATTTAGCAATAGCAATGGCAGGAACAGCTACAGAACAATTTGTAGGTTTAGGAAAACCGGCGATCGCCATTCCCGGAAACGGCCCGCAATTTACTCCAGCTTTTGCAGAAGCTCAAAGTCGCTTGTTAGGCCCGTCATTAATTTTAGTCAAACATCCCGCCGAAGTTGCCGCCGCCGTGCAGTCTTTGCTCCGCGATCCCGACAGGTTGCAGCTAATCGCTGAAAATGGCTTGCGCCGCATGGGAGAACCCGGTGCCGCAGCCAGAATTGCCGAGTGTTTAATTCAGCGGTTCGGCGGTGAATACAGCAATTCTCAATTGCCGGCAATAGACTAGGGAAAAAGCAATTTTGTGTTCCTGCCCAGTATTTTTAATACTACTTTCTTTTAAAAAAATCTTGTTCGCTAACTACTAAGGATCGTCAATTAAATAATTTCCCTTTTTTCTTGTGGGATGGGCGTCCCGCCCGCCCAGAAAGGACGGGCGGGACGCCCATCCCACAACAGTCATAGAAAGTGGATTTTATTTAATTCTCATCCCTAATTTCCGTAGGTGCGCCGAGGCGCACCTTACTAATACTGCACTCGCAGAAAATATCAATTCGCCGTTTTTTCTGAAGATTGAACCCAGAAATCAGTCTGAGGAATTTTAAAATCCGACTTAACCAAAACTCCCGGTTCTCGCTGCACCGGCAGTACATCTAAAGTATCCGTTTGCGCGCAATATTTTAAATCTTCAATAACACCTAAACCGAGGAGGCGCTGGCCGTGACTGGCCCTTTCCAACAATTCGTGCAACCTATCTTGCCAGTGGAGATAAAGAGCAATAGCCGCAAATACTTCATCGTTACCAGCAAAATCCCTCGCAGGAATACCGCTTTCTGCTAGCAGACTTTGGGCGATCGCACCAGCACAAACCGTATCTTCCAACGAATAACCCCCTTCCCAACCAGAACCCACAATCCAAATAGTTTCGGGCTGTTTATTTAACAAAAACTGCACCACTGATTTGCGGTTAATCAAAGCCGCCGTTAACACAGTTGCAGCAGCTTGCACTCGTTCCAGAGCCCGAGTACCGTTAGTTGTGCTGATAAAAATTCGCTTCCCAGTGACCTTTTCTGGCGTGCAGTCGAAGGGGGAATTCCCCATGTCAAATCCGTCAACTTTGCTGCCGCCGCGCTCTCCGGCGCGAATCCGCTTGTCTGCAGGCCATTTTTCGCTCTCGGCCATTAACTTATCTAAGTCGCTGAAAACTTGAACAGCTTCCGCCCCATTATTCAGGGCCGTTGCCATTGTCGTAGTCGCCCGCAGCACATCAACTGCGATCGCGCAAGCGGGCATTTTGTCGGCTGGCGTAAGTTCCGGGGTATGGTAAATAAAAAGCTTCACTTTTGGGCTACCTGCGATAAATCCTCATCAGCAATAATAATGGAAAGTGGATAATAGAAAATAGAGTCGAGTCCTCAAAAGCAGAAAATATGTCAAAACAGCTAAATTCAAACCCCGCCCCCACCGCCATTAGCGCACCAATTGGACTCCTGGCAGGTTTCACCTATCCTTTGCGAGCTTTCACGCTGATTTTGCAAACTCCCAAGCTGTGGACTTATGTATTAGTTCCCGTGGTGCTAAATTTTATAATTGGTATCGGTCTTTATTTAAGCTTGCTATTTCCCAGTTTGGCAGGCATAGACGTTTTAGTTGCCGATTTGTCCGTCCGATTTAATGCTCTAATTGCGAGTTTTCCAGCTTGGCTGAGCTTTCTCGGCGTGTTAACAATTGCTTTCGGCTGGCTGCTGCGCGTACTCCTAGTGTCAGGACTTTTGCTGATAATTGGATTTTTGTTAGTGCAGTTTGGCGTGATTTTAGGTTCGCCCTGGTACGGCCAACTTTCCGAACAATTAGAGCTCCTGCGGAACGGTCAATTGCCCGCAGAAGCACCAATGAATTTGGCGAGTAGTTTTCGGGATATTCAAAGGGCGATAGCCTTTGAACTGCGAAAACTACAAATTTTGTTGAGCGTCGGTATACCGCTGCTGCTGCTAAATTTTCTTCCTGGAGTAGGCTCTATTCTTAGCAGTTTGGGTGGCGTAGCTTTGGGCGCGACTATTGTCTGTTTGGACTTTTTAGATGCACCTTTAGAGAGGCGGAGGCGACCTTTTCAGGAGAAGTTGGAGATAATTCGGGAGAGTTTGCCGGCCAGCGGGAGTTTTGGTGTGGTTTGTTTGGGCTTGGTGAGCATTCCGCTGTTGAATTTGTTGGCGATTCCGCTGTGCGTGACGGCGGGAACTTTGTTTTTTTGCGATCGCATTTGGCCGGCCCGCTTTGCCCCAGAAGAAACTCATAGCGATCGATAAACTAACATTACCAATTAAAAACTAGGGAGATGCTTCTTCCTTCGGCTGACTCTGGGAGTCAAGACCCAAAAACGGGCTTAAAAACAGCCAGCTAATGAAGAAAAAGGATGCTGTAAATAGCTGGACAATATCGATCGCCGACAAATATCCGTCAGATAATAGTGCAATAGTTCTATCTGTCAGCCCGAATATCCAAGAGAGAATCCCAAACAACCAAATGCCTTTTTGGAGCATGGGCAAAAATGCTAAAACTTCGGAGTTTTGCTGGTTCATTGATTTAGCCCTTGTTTGCGAAAAGTCTGATTAACCGGGTCACCCCAAGGGCTTAAGGATTTTTGGTGTCTCCTTCGGATTCCCTTTGTTATCTATATGTTAAGAAATATTTCCAGAGCTGACAACACGCCCTGGGAGGTATTTCCGCATCTATCTTAAGAGGTAGTAGCAGCCCTAACAAAAACTGATATTTGCTACACTTTGGCGGGATGCGCGATCGGGCTATAGCCGACTTTTGTCATTAGTCCCAGGCCCTTGATATAGTGGGTCACAGGCTACGTAAAAGAGCGAAACCACAAATTATGTTATTTAACAGTATTGAATTTTTAGTATTTTTTGCGATTGTTTTCACCATATATTATTTCCCTCCCTGGCAAACACTCCAAGTTCCCATCCTCATAATTGCGAGCTTTATTTTTTACAGTTGGAGCGCCTCCGCACTGCTACTTATCCTCCTGCTATCAATTATTATCAACGCTACAGCTAGCTTTCAAGTTGCTCGCATTTCCGACAACAAACAGCGATTGTTTTGGGCTTTATCAGGAGTAGTGCTCAATTTATTAATCTTGAGCTTGTTTAAATATGCCGGTTTGCTAACTAACTTTGTTGCGGATGTTTTTAATATTGCTAGAACCGAAGGCAGCATTGCTTATTTATTCTTAAAACTGCCTCTGCCACTCGGCATTTCTTTCTACACATTTGAAGGTATCAGTCTCATCTTAGACGTACTGACTCAAAAAGATACAAGCACAACAGAATCAAACGCTTACGTCTCGCCAAACTTCACCGAACACCTGCTCGCTACCTCATTTTTTATTGTTTTTTTCCCCACTTTACTGTCAGGCCCGATTTTAAAATATAAGACATTTTATCCGCTGATTGCTCCTAAATATTTTCAAGACATTTCTTGGGATTTCATTTTTAGGTCGCTCACAGTCGGCTACTTCCTAAAAATGGTCATCGCCGACAACTTAAAAGACTATACCTTCTGGATCGGCTTTTCCTACTACCAAGGATTTGGAACTATTACCAACCTGACACTGCTGTTCGGCTACTCAATACAAATTTTCGCCGATTTTGCCGGTTATTCCTTAATTGCGATCGGTTTTGCAGCCGCTTTGGGTTACAAAATTCCCGACAACTTCGACTTTCCCTACATCTCTCGTTCCCTCTCCGAATTCTGGAGAAGGTGGCACATTTCCCTCTCAACTTGGCTCCGAGATTATCTATACTTTCCCCTCGGCGGAAACCGCAAAGGAAAAATCCGAACTTATGTTAACTTAATCACAGTCATGACATTAGGAGGACTATGGCACGGGGCTGCTTGGAGTTATGCAGTTTGGGGAATTTATCACGGACTTGGTTTAGCCGTAGAGCGCTTTTTTGGCTTAGATAAATCAAAAAACAAATCGCAAGAACCAAATCAATCAGAAACCAAACCAATCGGACAGCAATTATTATTTGATACACTTAGTGTTTTAGGAGTTTTCTCTTTTGTTTCCGTGGGATGGCTGCTTTTTAAACTGCCTCGCTTTGAAGAAGCGGTTGACTTCGCTGTTACTTTAGTTCGCAACTATAAAGTCAAGCCCGGTTGGAGTCACATTATTCCCACGCTAATTTTTTCCCTACCAGTAGTGATTTATCACATTCCCCATTTTCCCACTTGGCAAAATCGGATGAAACAAGATTCAAATAAAAATGCTCAAAAAGTCTGGAGCATTTATCAAGATTTATCTTTAGGAATTATGCTAGCCATGATATTCCTCAACAGCGGCAGCTCGAAACAATTTATTTATTTCCAATTCTAGAATGTGTTCTATGTTTGTCAAATCCCAGTTGCAACCGATTTTGCGGTCGGTACTAATTTTTCTGTTTCTAATGAGTTTTTATCAAGTGCTTGTCAGCGGCGGAGTTTTGCCAGCTTCTGACGGAGTTAGCCTGATTCAAAATAATATTGTCAAAGCTCAAAGGTATGTATATCAGGATGATTGCGATCTAAAAATGGTAATTGTAGGTAGTTCTCTAGCTGGCAACATAAATGTAAAACACATTGGCAAGGGCGTAAAAAGCATAGCTTTTGCGGGAGGAGCAAGCCAAACAGGTTTAGAAATAGTTAAAAGAAGTAAAAGCAAGCCTCCGATACTTTTGGTAGAAATTAATGATACTATTATCCGCCAAATAGATACAAACTTAGTTGATGATTTGTATCACCCTATTTTTTATTGGCTGCGTCAGTATCTGCCGATGATGAGAGAGGAATACCGTCCTGTTAGCGTTTTTATTGATTATTTGAAAAGTCGAAGGCAGCAATATACAAATCTTTCAAAAGAAAAATTAGACAGCTTAGAAGCTCGAAATCTTACTCCCGAACTAGCGCAAAAAGCTATTCAAATGATAGTGGAGGTGGAAAGCCAACCTTTGTCTAAAAATGATGCAAAAAATATTGAAAAAGAAGCTGAGTTTATTAAAAGTCAAATCGCTGAAATCAAAAAAAATAGAGGGGTAAAAGTAGTTTTATTTGACATACCGCTAGAGTCGCGAGTTAACGCTGCAATCAGGAGAAAGCAAGTAGCAGAATTGACGAAAAAGCTGTTTCCCTCCGACCGTTTTGATTGGCTGCCGCCCCCTAAAGAGCGAGAGTGGCGTACCAATGATGGCGTCCACTTGATCCGCAGCGACGCTAGAGATTTTGCCGAGTTTTTGAGAGATAATACTATTTTAGATTTGAGATTTTAGATTTGAGATTTGGCATGACTGATTCTATGATGGGTTTGGATCGCGGGCCTACAGTTGCATTCTTTGTTTGGAGAGAGATAAATTGCTGAGCACGGTATCGGCGGGTTCTTTTGCCACCGCGCCTAGAAAACAAAGCTTGTAATTTTATTTGAAGTGTGTCATACTACATAACGAGCAAGTTTGGTTCAAGAACGATCGTGAGGTTTGTACTGAGGACTGAAGTCTTCAAAGCCCTAAAAGCCACAGGACAAACAATTTGATTATCAAAATCAACCGGACTTGATATGAGTTCAGTATCAATAAAATCGAACAATGGCACGCTTAAATCAGATTATTGCGATCGAAAAAGGCATCAAAAGCCGCTGTGCTCAAGAACTCGCAGAAGCTCAAAAAGCACTCCAGAAGCCCGCTGTGCTTTCTGGAATCTCCCGCACTTACCGTCCCAAAGACGAAGAAGGCGAACAACTGCCCCCGGAGTCCAAAAAAGTTGAAGTCAAAGCCGAAGAGATTATCCGCAAAACAACTGAAGTTTTGACCAAACTCTTCGACGTAACCGCAACCAAAGATTGGACAAATTGTAGCGCCCGTGCCGACGTGACTGTAGACGGAAACGTGCTTTTGAGCCAAGTGCCTGTCAGCTATTTGCTATTCATTGAAAAGCAGTTAGCAGATTTGCAAGCATTCATCAAAAAACTTCCAGTCTTATACCAATTCACTATGAAGTTGCACTTAATATAGCTTCAAGGATATAGTCCCAACCACAGAGAGATAAAACTTCTTCATTAGTGAGAGATTTGATAATTCTATTTACCTGTTCTTTGAGTTGATCTAAACTCGAATAATTTGCCCACTCTTAGTCTTTTTTTGTATGCTCCCACAATCTTTCAATCGGATTTAATTCAGGACTATAGGCTGGTAAATATATTGGCATTACATGGTCATCCCAGTCTAGTAATAGAGCTTTATGGAACCTACCATTATCGATGATAATTAGATTGAAATTATCTGAGTATTTTTGACCAAATCCCTTGAAAAACTCTTGAAAACAGTTGTAATTGAGCCGAGGAAATTCTTGATAATATTGTTCACCTGTTGCTGGCTCTACGACTCCATAAATATAAAAGTTTCCTCGTTTCCATTGTTTTTTGCCCAGGGGTTTTACCCCCTTTAATGTAATCCTTTTGCCCGGCTGAGTAATCAATCCAAATCTACTCTCATCCTGACACCATATCCTTACAGGCTTGGAGTTTCCGAAATATTTAGGGCTTGCTGAATAAGTGATCGCCAATCAATAACAAAAGCGATCAATATATTCAACCAACGTTAAATATGAGTTTTTCCTGCTTCAATTTTAGTAAAGCATAAGTGTAGATTATGTTCGACCCAAAAACAGGCATTATTTTCCCCGAACGGCCTAAAA
>NZ_JAUBSX010000024.1:0-91778 GCF_036704885.1 Microcoleus sp. F4-D5
GTATTCACAGGTACGATCGCATCTTCTGGGTCCGGTACTACTGCCAACACTGGTAGCGTTGCCGATTTAACTGCTGCGGGCAACACTTTCCCGATCGCATTTAACAATTTCGGTTCAGGTGCTGGCGGTTACAACTTCACCACGCCTGTGTTGTTTACCGGAGATGCTGCTGCTAACAGCGTCACTGGTACTCAGTTTGCTGACTTCATGAGCGGCGGTTCTGGTGCCGACATTTTCGACGGCGGTTTGGGTAACGACAGCATTTCCGGCGACGATGGTAATGACAGCCTCTTCGGCGGTGGCGGTAGCGATACTCTCAACGGCGGCATCGGGAATGACACTTTAATCGGCGGTTTGGGAACCAATGTTCTCAACGGCGGTGCTGGTTTGGACGTGTTTGTGTTCGGCGGAACTGCTGCTGGCGGCGGGGATTTAATTACCAATTACAGCATTGCTGATGATGTAATTAACCTCGACACAACTGGTTTTGCAGCGTTTACAACCGGATCTGGACCTTTGGGTTCGAGTTTCTACGCTTACAGCAGCACAGTTGGTGTAACTGCGCTCGAAACAACTTTAACCGGGCCGTCGATCATGGCTATCTACGACAGTTTGTCTGCATCTACTAAACTGTATTACGATAGCAACGGTTCTACTGTTGGCGGTAACAGTTTGTTTGCAACTGTCGATGTCAATTTGGGAGTTTCCGGTAATTCTGAATTGTTCTTGTTCTAAACGGCAAGAATCCTAATCTGGATATCGGCGGTATGCACAGGGACACAGCAATGCTGTGTCCCTACAATAAAAAATAAGGACACGGCATTGCTGTGTCCTTATTTTGTTTCTAAACCTGTCTTTATTTGGTTTCCAACCGCTGCCGCCATTTGCTGCTAATAACATCTATCACTGTGACTACAACTAACAGCACTAACATCATGGTTGTTGCCTTGTTGTATTCAAAAGCTTTGATATAATTGACCAATTCAAAGCCAATTCCACCTGCACCGACGACTCCCAACACCGAAGCCGCCCGGATGTTATACTCAAACATCCACAGCGTATAACCCAATGCTAGCGGCAATACTTGCGGGAAAATGCCGTATTGGGCAACTTGCAGCCAAGATGCACCTATGACTTTTAAAGATTCGACCGATCGCGCTTCTACTGATTCGATCGCCTCCTGATAAAATTTAGCTAGATAGCCGATCGTATAAATTGCCAGGGCTAAAGTACCTGCCGGCGCGCCCAAACCCGTCGCCGATACAAACAGCAATCCCAGCACAATTGAAGGAACAGAACGCACCGCATTTTGCACCAAATTTGCCAGCCATTGCAGCCACCTTGGTGCTATGTTGTGGGCGCTGCAAATAGCAACTGGCACGGAAATAACTGCCCCGATTGTCGTTCCCCAAAGCGACATTTGAATTGTCTCGATCAAAGCTTTAATTGCTACATCAATAATTTCGAGATTCGGCGGCCACAAGCGCGAGATAAAATCAGTCATGTAAGGCCAACTGCCGGCCAGGGTTGCTGCATCAATTTCTAGTCCCCGCAGGGCCCAACCGTAAATTACAATTAAGCCTGCTGCTATACCCAGATTTTTGATCCAGCCGTAGTTTTTTGAGAAATTATCTAATTTTTTTTCGGTCATTTGCGTGTATTTTGAGATTTATGTAGAGAGATGTTTTTTGTTTGGTGCAGGGGCTTTTTTTAATGAACCGCAGAGGGCGCAGAGGGCACAGAGGAAGAGTGGAGAAGAGAGGAGTTCACACTTCTACTTTGGGAGGTGTTAATTTGTTAAATTTGTCGGAGAGGTTGTGGCATTTGCCATCATAGACTATCTGACCGGCATCGAGGACGATCGCCCTTTCTGGATAAGTGCTGGCCATTCCTAAATCGTGCAATACTACAACTACTGTCATTCCTTGTTCTCGGTGCAGTTGAGCGAGGATTTCCATTACTTGCTGGGCTGCGATTACGTCTAATCCGGCAGTGGGTTCGTCAGCTAATAAAATTTGAGGAGATTGGATTAAAGCGCGGGCGATGGCAACTTTTTGCTGCTGTCCGCCGCTGAGCTGTCCGGTTTTTTGATAGGCTAGGTCTTTGAGTCCGAAATTTGCCAGCAATTCAAAAGCTCGATCGCGCTGTTTTTTCGGAAAACCCCACAGCGTCTCCCAAGTATTCAAACCTCCCAAGCAACCGCACAGCACGTTGTCGATCGCGGGTAGCTGTTTTACCAACCCGCCGCCTTGAAAAATCAAGCCGACATCGCGCCGAATTCGCCTCAGGGTGCGCGGAGTGATGAGTGTATCGTTAATCCGAATTTCTCCGGTTTTGACGGGAATTAACCCCACAAAAGAACGCAAAAGCGTGGATTTTCCCGCACCGTTCAAACCCAGCAGCGCCACAAATTCGCCTTGTTTAATTTTGCAATCAATTCCATTTAAAATCGGGCGATTTAGCGATGGTGAATAAGCTGTTTCTAATTGGTTGCATTCGATAGTCATGGCGAATATTTATTAACAAATTTGGTTGGTAATTAATTTAATGAACCAGATGGATGCAGGGAGATTTATATTGCGGTAGGGACACGGCAGTGCCGTGTCCCTACGAATTTTAGGTGCAATCTATACGTAACTGTAATTTGCAGAATTGCTATCAGATTACGGTTCGAGTTTGGCGCGCTGCAAAGCTTGGCGCAATGTTGCTAAATGGTTGGTGTGATCGACTTTCACCAAGCGCTGGGAATTGTACAAACTGCGGAACAATTGATTGTTTGCAGGTTCGTTCATTTTCATGAAAGCATTAACCAGCTTTTCCCGCATGGGTGCAGGAACGCGATCGTCAATCACAATTCCGTGGGCTGGAACTCCGGAAACTTTTTGCAGCACTCGCAACTGCTTGCCTTCTGCTGCTGTGATCCAAGGTGGTAGCAAGGCGTATTCCGATACGACTGCAACTTCTGCTTGACCTTTTAAAACTGCTTGCAAAGCGCTGCTGTAACCGTCGCCGTAGGTGACATTTCCGAAGAAACTTTCTAATCTATCCGGTCCTGAAACTAATCCTTGACCGACCAATTCTCCAACTGGGAAAATAAATCCCGAACCGGAAGTTCGAGATGTAAAAGCCATTTTTTTGCCTTTTAATTGTTCGAGAGTTTGCTTTGCCGAACCTTTCGGGCGTAGGGGACTGTCTTGGCGCACTACAAACACTGAATCGTAGGTATTTCCGCCGGAATAATCGCTGCGAACTTCGGCTAAATACATCCGCGCTTTGGCCAATTGTTCTGCTTTTAATGCTGCGCGACCTGCTACAAATGCCACATCTGCTCTGTCGGCCCTCAAAGCTTCTACAGCGGCAGTTTCGTCGCCGATGACTGCTTCTACGGGCATTCCGATTTCTTTGGAAAGTATTTGCGCTACTTGATTGGCTTTATTTTGCAAATCAGTAGCATCTCTGCGGTTGGCAAATACGATTCTAATGCGACTTATAGGAGCTTGTGCTCTCAAATCTCGATCGCCCTTCGGGGTTGTCTCGGCGATCTGCCGTTGTCCCAGTCCGATTGCATTCGCCGTCAAACCCGCTAGCAGCAGCAATCCCGCGCTAGCACCTGCTACCGCTTTTAACTTTAAATTCATTAATCGCTCTCCTATGGCAATACAAACGCAACTTTACTTTTTGATAGTAAGTTGCAATAAGTTTGATTTTAGTCTAAAGCTTTTTGAACAATTAAACGCCACAGCTAATGATAAGAATTTTTAATAGTAATATAATAAAAACTTATAATCTAACGGTAGGAGTGAAGCGGGCAATGCCCACCCTACAAATAGAGTCCTCGATCTTCCCCATCTATCTAAAAATCCATGAGTGCCAATTTTTGTGCCCAAAATCCCTTGCAAGTCTGTTTCGCCGATGTGGAGGCGGCGGCAAATCGCTTGCAGGGCAAAGCTTTCAAGACACCGGTGCTGACTTCGGAAACTTTCAACAAACAGACGAATTCTCAGGTATTTTTCAAGTGCGAGAACTTTCAGCGCACGGGTTCGTTTAAATTTCGGGGTGCTTGCAATGCTTTGATGCAGCTATCTGAAGCCGAAAAACAGCGGGGAGTGCTGACTTTTTCTTCGGGAAATCACGCGCAGGCGATCGCCCTGGCGGGAAAGTTGTTGGGAATTCCTGCTACTGTCGTGATGCCGGCAGATGCGCCAAAAGTCAAGCAAGAGGGGACTCGCGGCTACGGTGCGGAAATTATTTTCTACGATCGCACTCATGTTTCCCGCGAAGAGCTCACAGCCAAAATTGCCGAGGAACGACACTTGACAATAATTCCTCCTTATGATGACGCGCGGGTGATTGCGGGACAAGGTACGGCGGCGCTGGAATTAATCGCAGAAGTTGGGGAGTTGGATTTGCTGCTGGTTTGTTGCGGCGGCGGCGGTTTGCTGTCGGGATGCGCGATCGCGGCTAAAACATTATCGCCGAAATGTAAAGTAATAGGAGTAGAACCGGAACAAGCAGACGATGCGGCGCGATCGTTCCGCACGAAAACGCTGCAAACTGTTACTAACCCCGATACGATTGCTGACGGCGCGCGCACACCATCTTTGGGGAACTTAACCTTTCCTTTGGTGCTGCATTATGTGGACGATATGGCAACAGTTTCCGAAGAGGCAATTCGCAGCACAATGTTTTTTATGTGGGAACGCATGAAGATAGTTGTTGAACCGACGGGAGTATTAGCGGCGGCGGCTTTGTTGTCAGGTGTTGTGAAAGCTGAAAATGCGAGAGTTGGGGTAATTGTCAGCGGCGGAAATGTCGATTTGAAGGAAGCTGGTCAGTTGTTTTCGCTGTAGTTAAGTCCGCCACTTTGTTAGTTCGTCAGTCCGAAACTCCCCTAGGGTTTAAAACCCCCGGCGGACTTCCGGGCAAATGCTAAATATTCATGCAAAGGTCAAATATTCATGCAAACGCCAAATATTTGGGTAAACGCACAACATTAACAGTCCTCGACGCACTGCGACAAAGAAACTGGGTTTTTTACCGAATCTGGGGGCTGCAACGTGTCTTTTCGTAAAAAACCCGGTTTCTGGGCCCCGATGCGTAAGTCCTAATTAATATTGACAAATTTGACTAAAGTAAAGAGTTCTCTGATAAAATGCTTCCACCACAAACTTCCATCTAATAGCACAATGTCTTCAGAAACAAACTCAGCGGCTCAATCTACAACTGGTGCAGATGCGATCGATGTTGCGATCGCCTCTGGAATCGACTTTGACGGTACTCCAATTCCGCAAGCAAAATTAGACCTCTACAAGCAAGTGATGGGATTAGAAGCCGGCAGACAGCGCAGTGGCGTGTCAAATACAATGCGATCGCGCATTGTCCGAATCGGTGTCAAACATCTGCCTCAAAACGAGCTCGATCAAATGCTAGTTGCTGCTGACTTCGCACCGCTGAAAGATAAAGAAGTTGCGTTTTATTACGGGGGAAAGTAATAATTATCTACCCTTCTAGACAGATGAACAGTCATCTCTGGATCGGTCAAACTTGGAACAAATCCTAGCAGAAGGTCAGTTTATGAACACTAACGGTAGTACAGTCATCAGCAACCTCGAGTATGATTTGTTAACAGTTTTGCAAAACAAGTCGGAAGCTTTGAAAGCCTACGATACTTACATGAAAGATGCTCAGGAAATGGGATCTGAGCCTTGTGCTGAACTGTTTCAAAAATTGCAGCAAGCTGACATGGAACACGCGCAGGAAATTCGGCAGCACCTTCAAGAGGTAATGCAGAAAGGCAAGATGTAAAGCTGGTGCAACTCGCTGTGAAGTTATGAGTTAAATAGTTTGGGATTCACAACTCATCTTCAATTCCTTAAATTCTCGATCTACCGAGCGATTGAAACATCTGTCTAACCGCTAGAAAAATCCCGTTTAGAACTCTTAATTCATAACTAGCAACTTGTGAGATCGATCCTTGAAATTTGAGAGACGGGTAAGGACTTAGGCTTGGCTTAAGTCCTTATCTATCTAGCCGCACAGCTTATAAAATCTCCGGTTTCAAAGCGCGTTCCATCAGTGATAAAACGGCTTGTTCGGGAGTAATTTCACCATTTAATAAGCGATAAACTTGACTAGAAACTGGGACTTCTATTTCGCGTCGATTCGCTAGATCGATCAACACATTAGTAGTATTGACTCCCTCAGCAGTGCTCTGCAATTCGTGCAAAATTTGCTCTAGTGATTTGCCTTTAGCCAATCCGAAACCAACCCGATAATTGCGCGATAAAGGACTGTTGCAGGTAGCAAGCAAATCTCCCAAACCAGACAAACCGTAAAAAGTTTCTGCGCGAGCTCCCAAACGAACTCCCACCCGAATCATTTCCGGCAAAGCGCGAGTCAGCAAAGCAGATTTAGCATTAGTTCCTAATTGTAAACCGTCGCAAACACCGGCGGCGATCGCAAATACATTCTTCAAAGTTCCACCTAACTCAGTCCCCAGCGGGTCTTCATTCACATAAACCCGAAAAATATCGGAACTGTAAATATTTTGCACTTGTTTGGCAGCCGCTAAATCCGAACTCGCCGCTACCGTTGCAGCGGGCAATCCTTGCTGAATTTCTTCGGAAAGATTAGGCCCGGAAAGTACCACAATTGAATTGTTGGGAAACGCATTTTGCCAAATTTGAGACGGAGTGCGCGTGCTCGCGGGGTCTAAACCTTTGGTGACGGTAACTATAATTGTACTGGGGCTTAACTGTAACGCAAGCAGTCGATCGACCGTTGCTCCAACTCCTTTCATCGAAACTGCGGAAACAACAACATCCGCACCCGTTATTACAGACTCTAGATTAACAGAACTGCTGCGCGACCACAAATTAACCCGATCGCCTTTTTTGCCTCCCAGATTTGCCAGTGCCGAACCCCAAGCACCTCCGCCTAATATTGTCAAGATTCTCATTGGGAATAGGTAATTGGTAATTGCTAATTGGTAATTGCTAATTGAGCATTGGTTATTTAGTTGTTGTCACCAAAATATGACAACTGTCAACTGTCAAGTGTCAACTGTCAAACGCGGCCGCAATCCATAATGACGGTAACGCCAATAATCTTGTAAAATGCGATCGTGATCGAAACACAATCGATCCGGAATCTGCCAAGATTCAAAAAATTGTAAATTTTTAGCATCGTCGGCGGCTTGTGGTTCGCCAGTAGCGGCAGCCAAGAATACAATACTGATTGTATGTTGGCGGGCGTCGCGATTTGGGTCAGAATAAACGTAAAATTGTTCAATTAATTCTACATTCAAGCTCGTTTCTTCTAAAGCTTCGCGTTTGGCAGCCGTTTCTACTGATTCCCCGTAATCGACAAAGCCGCCGGGAATTGCCCAGCCGTAGGGAATATTGCAGCGTTCGATGAGTACGATCGGGCGGTGCGGGCGATCGGCCAATTCGATGATAATATCAACTGTAGGAGTAGGATTGTTGTATGTCACGAGTTTGTTTAAAATAAGCCTGACTTTAGCATACTAGGAATTGGGCATTGAGAATTGAGATTTGAGAATTAATGAGTTTATATGTAACATATAGCGGTTCGATCTCTCATATGAGGTACGTAGTTGGGCTTTAGCCCTCATAGTTTAAGTGGTTATATAATCTCTAAATCATACCTCATCTTTTTGAGAAAGGCTATATAATCAATCACAAATAACCGTCAACTGTCAACTAACATTATGCCTAAGTGGCTGGGAAAAGTTTTAGGTATCGGTGGCTGTACAATCCTCCTCCTCGGTGCGAGTGGATACTGGTACGTTTTTATTGCCGGAGCACCTCAGTTAGACCCTCCGAAAGTAGTGGCTGATGCTGACTTAAATTTTCAACTCAAAACATATAAAAGTGCGGCTATGAATTCAGACCGCACCTACGGCTTAATTTTGCCGCCCGGGTACGCAAAAAATCCCAAACAGCGCTATCCAGTGATTTTTTTGCTGCACGGCGGGCACGGAGACGCGCGCGCTTATCAGGACAAAGCTGCTGTTACTACTGTGCTTCACGATTTATATAAAAGCAAAAGATTGCCGCCGTCAATTGTAATTACTCCTGACGGGAACGACAAGCGGGGTACGAGTCCTTTGTGGGACCCGCAGTATTTTGACGGGCCGAACGGTAAGGTGGGAAGCGCGATCGGCTCCGAGTTAGTGTCCATCGTAAAATCGCGCTACAGAACGCTGGAAGACCCCAAATTCTGGGCAATGGGAGGACAATCTTCGGGGGGTTGGGGAGCTTTTAATATCGGTTTGCGCTACTTGAATAATTTTAATATTCTGTTCAGCCACAGCGGTTATTTTACCGATCGAAGCGGCAATGCTAACAGTCCTAAATATTTAGTGGAAAAACTTAGTGTTAAAGATAAACAGCAGTTGCGCGCTTATTTGGATGCTGGGGAAGCAGACGCAGACTTTCTGAATTCTACTCAGCAGTTTCACGAGCAATTAAACAGTTTGGGTATTGCTAACGAGTTTAACAAGTTTCCGGGAGGACACGGGATTGTCGGCCCCGATGTTGGTTGGAATTATTGGCACAAGCATTTAGCCGATTCTTTGAGTTATGTTGGAAAACAGTTTAAAATATCGCTGGCCGCACAGAAAAATTAGAAAGGTGAACTGTGTTATCCCAAAAAACTAGGATTGGACTCTGGACTGCATCATTTTTAACCGGATTGGTAGGAGTTATTAACTTGCTGTCTGCTGTAACTCCTAGTTTACCCGATCGCCGAAGTTGGCTAGAACCGTTTTTCCCTTTTCCCGTGCGTGCGGGCGGGCATTTTTTTGCAGCAGTTATAGGATTTATGCTGCTAACTCTGGCAACTAATTTGTTGCGGCGAAAGCGGATTGCTTGGTTGCTGACGGTGGGATTGTTAATCGTTTCTATTGTAATTCATTTAGTCAAGGGATTGGATGTTGAAGAAAGCTTGCTTTCTGGGGTGCTGCTGTTTCAGTTGTTGGTGATGCGAAAGACGTTCACGGCTAAATCCGATCGCCCTTCAATTGCTCGAGGAATCCGGGTTTTGCTGGGGGCTTTGCTGTTTACGCTGGCTTACGGGACGGCGGGTTTTTACATTCTGGATAGGGGTTTTCAAGTTAACGGACAAGCGGTTAATTTTGATTTAGACAGAGCTTTGTTCCAGACTTTTGCCATGTTTTTTACGGCGGACAATGCGGGGTTGGTTCCGAAAACTCAGTTTGCTAACTTTTTTGCCGATTCGATTTATGCTGTAGGTACGGTAACGCTTAGTTACGCACTTTTAATGCTGCTGCGGCCGGTGCTGCTGCGAGATTCGGCAAGTATTTCGGAACGGAATAAAGCTAAAGAAGTTGTAGCAAAATACGGGCGGACAACGCTAGCGAGACTGGCGTTGCTTCAGGATAAATCTTATTATTTTAGTCCTTCGGGAAAAAGTACGATCGCCTACGTCCCCAAAGGTAGAGGCGCGATCGCTTTGGGAGACCCCATCGGGCCTGCAGAAGACCGCAAAGAGGCAATTCTGGGGTTTCAAGAATTTTGCGATCGCAACGATTGGTATCCAGCATTTTATCAAACTTTGCCCGACGCTCTAGAAATGTATTCTAATCTCGGTTTTCGAGTCGTGCAAATTGGCGAAGAAGCTATTGTCAATCTCAAAAATTTTACTCTCAAAGGCAAGGCAAATCAAAACTTGAGAACTGCTATCAACAGACTGACAAAAGCCGGCTATCAAGTCGAATTTTACGAACCTCCTTTAAGTTCGGAATTGATGCGGCAAATGAAACTCGTCAGCGACGAGTGGCTGCAAATGGTTCAGGGTGCGGAAAAAAAGTTTTCGGTGGGTTGGTTTGACGAGGCGTATTTGCGGGAAAGTCGCGCCGCAGCCATCCACACTCCAGACGGTAGAATTAGTGCTTTTGCTAATATGATATCGGCGGGAGATGGGGTAGTTGGAGTTGATTTAATGCGGCGCCGAACTGAGGTGGAAAATGGCACGATGGAGTGTTTGTTTGCTTCGATGTTGCAGTATTGTCAAGAATTGGGATATGAAGAATTTGATTTGGGTTTGTCGGCTTTGGCGGGAGTCGGAGAAGCTGAGAAATCCGGGCGGTTGGAAAAGGTTTTAATTTATCTTTCGGATCACTTGAGCAAGTTTTATAATTTTAAGGGATTGCACAGTTTTAAAGATAAGTTTGGGCCGCAGTGGGAACCGCGTTATTTGGTTTATCCGAGTTTGGGAAGTTTGCCGGATGTTGTGGTTGCTTTGATTCGGGCAGATTCGGGCGATCGGCTTTGGGATTATTTGCGCCCGGGAAGTTAGATAATATAGCCGCTATCGTACCGGTGCGTCGCTGAAAGCATCTGCAAGTTTCATGGAACATCTCACGGCGACGCACCCTACACATTCGTAGTAAGGTGCGTCGCTGAAAGCATCTGCAAGTTTCATGGAACATCTCACGGCGACGCACCCTACAAAACGAGCCAGAAAATCTTTTATGCTAAACCCCGAACTGGTACGCGCTGCTTTTGCAGAACCTCTGCATAAAGCTTTTCCAACTCAGTAATATTCTGACTGAGAGTGTATCGCTCCATCGCCCGTTGGCGTGCTTTTTGACCCAGCAGCATTGCTAACTCAGGATGGTCGCAAAACAGCGGCAGCAAGGTTTGCAACTGACTCCGCACCCGCTGAGTGTTCAAAACTATCCCCGCACCTTCCTCCAATGCCTCGCCGTCAGCACCGGCATCCGTTGCCAAACAAGCTAAACCGCAGGCCATCGCTTCCAGCAGCGACAGCGACAGTCCCTCCACCAAAGAAGGCAAAATAAATACGTCTGCACCCCGCAGAATTTCGATCCGGCGTTCCTCCTCCGCAACAAATCCCAGCCACACAATGCCATCATCTTCGCCGTAAAACAGTTGCAGCGAGGCTGCTAGGGGCCCGTCGCCCACGATCGCCAACACGTTTCCAGGGCCAAAATTGCACTGTTTCCATGCCTTTAGCAAAGCCTCGACATTTTTCTCCTGGGCTATGCGGCCTTGGTAAACAAAAATTCGATCGGCTTTTAATTGCGACTTCAACCCCGAAGGCCCGGGCGAATACTTCACCGCGTCTACTCCGTTGGGAATCACGGCTACCCGTTCTTCCGGCACTCCCAAGCGCACCAAAATATCTCGCTGAATGTAAGAAAATACGATCGTCGAGTCGTAGTTCGCCAAAAACGGGGCGTACAGTTGATACATCAGGTGTTGGGTTCCCGATGTCAAATTCCGCAATTTGCGATCGAACGGCGGGTGAAAAGTCGCTACCAAAGGCAAATTCAATTCTTGACAAATTTCCGGCAGCAGAAAGTCTAGAGGCGAAAGCGTCAGGGAAGCGTGAACCACATCGGGTTTCAGCCGCCGCAGAGATTTCATCAGCACTGTGCGGGATTTGAGAGTCGGAATCGTATAAATTTGCGATTTGTAGTGACACGGTAAAGAGACTTCGTTGCAACTGGCAGACGAAAGCGAATTGGTATATGAGGTTTGAGCAATTCCCTTCCCCCATAAACCATTTGCCATGTTCCATCCCGTATTGTTCCTGTCCAGTGGGGCCGCTTCTTGGGCAAAGTGCAGGAAACTGACCTGGTATCCCCGGTCTAATAGTGCGTTGGTGACTTCCCTGGAGTAAGTGACGTTACCGCAAAAGGGTGATTTTTTTCCTAGCCAAGCGATGTGCATTCCAGTAAATCAGAGTTTGTTATTTTTTAGATTCGATCGACTTTGCTATTACTGCTACGGGAAATATACCAGGTTAAGACACCACCAGCGATCGCTAATCCTGCTAAAGCCAAAAATACTGTCGGCAAACCCAGAAATGTTTCTGCTACCCCGGCCAAACCCAACGGTAAACTCAAAGCGATATTAGTGGCATTGTTTTGCAGCCCGAAGACTTTTCCCCGCATTTCGTCTGGAGTTTCTGCTTGAATTGTAGTCTGCATCGGCACTCCCACCAATGAGGCAAATAAACCCAACAGGGTAATGAACAGCACCGAGAGCCACAAATGGTGTGTAAATGCAGAAAGGGCTATCAGAGCAAGTGCCATGCCAACAGATCCGATTAAACTCAGTTGGGAGTGAGAAAATTTGTGGCCCAGATAGCCGACTGTCGTCGCCCCACCAGCCATGCCGACGCCCACCGCCGCCAGCAAAAAGCCAAATTGCGATGCTTTCATACCCGGGAGCATTTCTGCCAGCCGCACCGCCAGAACTGCCAAGGCTGCAAAAATGGAAAATAGAATAATTAGTTGAATTAAAGCATTGCGGACTTTCGGTTGATCGTTGATGTAACGCAGGCCGTCTCGCAAATCTGCTAGGGGGTGCGGCGGTTCGTGTTCGACTTCGTTTTTTTCGCCTGTTTTCATCGACAGCAACAGCACTCCGGCGAAGGCGTAACTTCCGCCTACTACTAATTCTTTGCCGATGCCGAGTCCGCCGCCGAGGTTGGAAAATAGGGTGTCGGCTAAAGCTAGTAAGGGTTCCCCGACTGCAAAGCCGATAATCACCGAACCCATCATGGTTGTGGTGTAGAGGGAGTTTGCCGATAGCAGGTGGCGGCGTTCCACAATTAGGGGAATTACTGACTGTTCTGCTGGGGCGAAAAATTGAGTTAGAGTCGAGACTAGGAATGTCACTAGCAGCAGCAAGCAGAATCCGAGCGGCAGTTGACCGAGTTCCCAACCGTCAGAGAGCCACAGCAGCACGGGCAATGTTAAAACGAAGGCTCCCCGCAGCAGGTTTGTGGCGACCAGCACTGCTTTTTTCGACCACCTATCGACATACACGCCCGCGGCGGCCCCGAACAGCACTGCGGGAATGGTAAAGGCGATCATGATTGCTGATACCCACCTGCTGATGGTTTGATCTGGCGCTTGAAAGCGGCTGGCCACTAGGGCGATCGTCAGTACGAGATAAACTTTATCTGCTAGTTGAGAGAAAACTTGCCCGCTCCACAATGCTAAAAAATTTCGGTTTTTCAGAACTGGCAGAAATCCTGTTTCTTGTTCGGGAATTTCGGCTACTGCTTCGGAGAGTTCTGCTGCTAGGTCTGCTGTTGGCACCGGGGGGATTGCTTCGGGTTCTTGGCTTTTGCCGTTGCTTGACTCTGTTTCTGGACTTGTGGGATATTTATCCATTTCTGGGTCTTTGACGTTGCTCCATTGTCGATCGACCAAGATGGGATCGGAGCGAAAATCGGGAAAATTTTCTCGTTCTTCCATCTTGTGGTGGGTCACAGCTAACACAGATATTCTCAAATCAGAATCGGACAGTCGCATCATAGGATTTGGGGTGGATGGCCTGGGATGGTGCAGGTTGGGGGGATGGGAATTTAAAATTGAGGTGTTAACCCCTAAGTTTAATAATCTCGTAAATTTATCTATATCTATTATCTGATGTCGCAACAACCTTGAGAATTTACTTGAAATTGCCGGCAGGTTCGGGTATCCCGCAGGCTGGGGGTGCGATTTACTGTGGTTGGTTCACCTATTTAACTCAACACTCAAAATTTAAAACTCAAAATTCTCTAAGTAGGTGTCGATCGAGCTTCCCGAACGAATCGTGCAACCTAAATGATACTGGGCATATTGTCGCAAAATATTTTCTACTGATACCCAAGTTGTTCGATCGGCAATCCCCTCTCCTAGTTCTGGACTCGCCAACTCTTGCAGCGCTGCTAATTCCTTAGCATCGATCTGGAAATTTGTCAAGTGTTTGCTGCCATTGGTTTGCCGGGAACGGGAAGCGGATTTGTACAAGCTACCGATTTGTGAAGAGAGTTCTGCCTCTAGGTTAGCTAGCTCGGACAAGCTGAAGGTTCCTCCAGAGGGTATACTAAACCCGGTTTGCCAGTTCGGATCGGTGAAATTTGGGATGAGCAGGTGTCTGGTGGCGCAGCAGACTTGGACTTGGGGCGCGACGCCTGCTAAGGCTAGCAGGTGAAAAATGCCGTGGCAGAGGTGGGCGACAAGCACGGCGGCGGATTCGATTTCTGTGCGATCGGACAAACGATCCAAACGGCTCAAGTGTTCGCCCAGCAACCAAAAGAGTTCTTCTTGGGGCTCGTCGGAAAGCGCCGTGGCGATCGCCAATTCGGCCAGATATTGCGCCGCTGCGAGTTTTCCGAGGTTGCGGCTCAAACCCGGATGGGATTGTACCGTGTCGGCTTGGGTAATTTTGTCGAGCGATCGGCCTTTGGCAATTAGCAATTCGTTGACGACAAATAATTCGCTTCTGCCGCCAATGGTCGATCGCTGTTTGCGAACACCAGGTGCTACGGCTCGAATTAAGCCGAATTCCCGCGTCAAAACTGTCAGCACTCGATCGGATTCGCCCATGGGCGCACTCTTAAGATTGATTCCAGTTGCTTTGTAAGTTCGAGTCACTCGATTTTAGATTTTAGATTTTAGATTTTAGATTTACTGCAATTACTTCGGACAGTTTCATTGTCCTCGTTGGTCGATCGGCCTGGAACAGTCATTCTACACTTAGCAATCAAAAACTGTCCGAAGTATTGTTATTAGACAGTAGCAAAAACAGTCCTGGACGCAGAACTTTTAGTTATAGGGTGGGTAAGGGCGAACCAATTGCCAATTAGCCATTAGCAATTAGCCCTGGCTAATGACTGATGACTGATGACTGATGAGTTTTGTCTAAATTATCTCGCTGGCGGATTAATTCCGGGCCGCGGGAAGTCCCCAAACGAGTTGCACCCGCGACTATCAAATCTAAAGCTTGTTCGTGAGTGCGAATTCCGCCGGCCGCTTTAATCCCAATGCGTCCCTTCGTAACTTCCTTCAGCAGTCGCACATCGTCAACTTTCGCCGGGCCAAAAAAGCCAGTGTTGGTTTTGATGTAAGCCACACCAGCTTCCATGCAAATCTGGGCCGCTAATTGTTTTTCGGCATCGGAAAGGAGCGAACTTTCGATAATTGCTTTAATGGTGAGATTAGTTTCTTCGCAAATTTGGGCTAATTCCCGGTGGAATTCGTCGATTCTTCCAGCTTTCAACAATCCTAAGTTAACGGAGACATCTAACTCTACGGCTCCATTATCCGCAGCTTCTAGAGCTTCGTAAACTTTCACCGTTGAAGTCGAAGCACCGGTGGGAAAACCTATAACTGTACAGACTTTGGGACGTTTGCCGTGGAGCAGCTCAACTGCTTGTCTGACGTAGGCGGGATACACGCAAACTGTGACAAAGCCAAATCTCTCTGCTTGTTGGCAACAGTGTTCTACTTGCTCTGGCGTAGCGGTGGGGTCGATCAGGCCGTAGTCGATAAAGGGGGCAATATCGATGTCTGGCTGGTTTGCAGCCATTGTTTTTTTCTCCGAAGTAACTACTTTATTAAGTATGTATCGAATTTACCAATCTTCGGCCGAAAGCAGTCCGGGTACAACCCCCCGGATTCATCCGTGAGGTCGCTTTCTCCAATTCTTCAATCTAAAATCTAAAATCTAAAATCTAAAATCTAAAATCGATTGACTTGACTCAGGGCCTGAGCGAGCACAAGTATTTAGTTTGCTGCTCGTACAAAACTCTTATGAAATTTGCTTTATTTATTATACCAAAAAAAATATATTTTGATATCTGTCTTTAGATACATTTTGGATCTTTCTTTAGGTATACTTTGTTAAAAGGAGTTGCGGTAGAGCCTGCGTCAGCTACGCTAGGGCAGAGCCTGGTAGCGTCTACTGTTTTTACTCTTAGTAGTGCTTTAAAAACATCACAGCCAGTGCCAAGCATGAATCATTTAGAACTCGAACAAGAAATTGGAAAGATGGCTAGAGCGATGATGACTCGCAATAGCTTAATTGGTAAAGATTTAATTGCCGATCTCAGAGGGCGGCTGTCTGTTGAGAGTGTAGCTGCTTTGATGATTGTCAGTATTGAGCGTTTGATTTGGTCTGACTGCGAGTCGGTGATCTGGAGTTTGAGTTATTTGATTCCTGCTGACGTGATGGAAGAAATTCGCCGGATTACGGCGCTGGTTGTTTGCCAGCGGTTGATGGGCAAGGGTTTTGTGCTGGGGAAGGATTTTAGTATTGATGCTGCTGGCAGATTGCTGTTGAGCGAGAATGCTAAAACAGCGGTTGTGGTTGCTTGAATTGGGCAAGCAGAAGTAGGAGCTATAAGCGCTATGAGATTTGCAGTTGGACTTTGGGTGTTCGAGCACTCTTTGTGTAACTGCAAACCTAATTCGGGATGCGGTAATAGTTGCCTGATGCACGCAGATTTAAGATTCGCAGCAGCTCTCAAAAACGATGAGTGCGGTTAGCTGAAAGAGCATTTTACGAGAGGAAAATAGTTATTTTTGATTGCCAATTGTTGAGGTTGTTACTGGCAGCGTGTACGGAAGATCGCGCTGTATCAAAATTTTCAGATTTTTAGTGGAATTACCGTTTAAATCCCGGTATTGTTTCAGATAAAATCAGTCTTAAGATAGATGCGAAGTATTATGAACTTAATTCAAAACTTGGAAGCCGCTTGGTATTACCATCTGGGTTCGCGCCACCTCGAAGCTAACGATAATGATGCTGCTCTAGCCAACTTTAACAAAGCTGTGAAGTTGCAATCGGATCATTATAAGGCTTGGTTTGGGCGAGGTATGGCTTTGGGGAACTTAGAACGGCACTTAGAGGCCTTGAAAAGTTTTGATGAGGCCTTGGTAGTGGAGCCGAATGCGAGCTTTGGCTGGCACAACCGGGCTATTGCTTTAGGAAAGTTGGGGCGCCCTTTGGAGGCTCTAAACAGTTTTGACAGGGCTCTGGAGTTTAACCCCTGCGCGGCTAGTATTTGGCACAACCGGGGACTGACGCTGATTGATATGGGGCTTTACTATAAGGCGGTTCTGAGTTTCGATCGCTCTTTAAAATTATACCCGGAGGCTCCTTGGGCGTGGTACAACCGAGGTAATGCTCTGTTGGAACTCAAGCTTTACTATCAGGCGCTTAACAGTTTTGACAGGGCGATCGAGTTTAACCCTGACGATGCCAACGCTTGGTACAATCGCGGTCTAGCTGCCAACTCAATGGGACTTTACAAACAAGCAGTGGCTAGTTTTAGCCGATCGCTCGCTCTGAAACCGGGCAGAGCTGAAGCTGTGGGCGAACGGAGAGTTGCTTTGGGGAAATTAGTAGGTTTAAATCAGACAAATGGCAAGTTCACTCCCACATCAGAGTCTGCCTTTGAAGATTATTTAATTTGGTATAACCGGGGTGTGGAATTGGCGCGAAAAGGCTGCTACTCGGAGGCGATTGCTTGCTACGAAATTGCTTTAGAAATAAATCCTGATTTTGCTAATGCTTTTTACAATAAAGCTTGTTGTTATGCGCTACTGGGATTTGCTGATTTGGCCCTTGACAATTTACAGCGGGCTGTGGAGTTTATGCCTAATTTATACCGAGAGCTAGCTTTAGCTGACTCGGATTTAAGCTGCATTTGGCAACAAGAACGTTTTGAAGCGCTGATCCAAGGTTGATTTTACGCAAAAAAACAGCTCGCCGATCGGGCGAGCTTTTGTGCTTGGGCGGCGCAAATTCGATCGCCCGAAAGTATTTGTGCGATCTTTGCTATTGCACAGAAACTCTGATGGAGGGCCTGACCGGCCTCTTGGCAACTACGATCACCCGGTAAGTGCCGGATTCCGGTAGTTGAGCAAAAGTTTGACCTTCGCCTTGATCCAGGAGTTGTCCCGACGGAGATTCGATCGCCAGATCTAGATTTTTGTTGCTAGCTGTCACCCTGATTGTCTGTCCCTGCTTGCCTTGAACCGTGATGGGCTGGATTTGGTAGCCGGACATTTTGAGTTTGATTGTGGCTTGTTTTTCCTTGAATGCTATGGGAATTGGGCGATCTGGTCTATAAGTCCACTTGGCGTTAAAGTCGCGTCCGAGTACAAAGCTGCTGGTTTCACCTTTCGGGATAACTCGCACGCGGTAGATGCCGGACTCTGGCAACTGGCCAACCCACTGATTGTCTGCTTTTTCAATAACCCCCATATTTTCACCGTTGGGACTGTAAAGTTCGGCTTTCAGTTGTCCCGCCCATAGGGAGAGAGTGAGTTCTCGCCCTTTGATGCCTTCAAAAATATAGGTGGTGGGTTGGTTGATGGTTTCTCTAATTTCCGAGGTTGACATTCGCTCGATGGGTTCTAGCTTTGGAACTGGCGCAGATGTAGGGGGTTTGTTAACGGTTTCTGTAATTTCCGAGGCAGCCATCAGCTCGCTCGGTTCAAATTTTGGGGCTACTGGGCTGGCAAATACTGATTTTGCCGTCATCATCAGTAGCATTCCAGTCAGTAAAATTAGTTTTTTCATGTCGCACTTCCGAGGGGGGTAAGGAGTTGTATATGGTTACTTGTGTTTGCCTGTTTTCACCGGATGGAATTTGGCGATCGCACAGAGGCTACAGGAGGATATAGGATACACGTAAATATCCCGTACTTGCACAAAACCTGCTGGTAGCAAATTGGCAGTGCGGGAGCTAAGTAGTAGCCTCAGTCTGTCGGGACATTTTCATGATACTCCTTACGCATCATCTCATCACAGAATATTAGTAATTTTGTCGAGGCAAATTAAAGCTTTTTCCGAGGTTCTTGCTAAAGAAATCCGCACACCCAAAAAACCCGGTGTCTGGGATTCTAGCTCTGCCTTGCTACTATAAAACGGCTAGCGCCCCCTGGGGGTGACAGCCCGTAGTGTTATTTCATTTTTGACGATCGCCTAATTATGTAGGGCGCGGCCAACCGCACTTTACCATATTTGTAGCGCGCCCCAACATTCTTGTCCTAAGTTTTGATCCTGTATGTTGGTCTGGCCGATTTAGTCAGGATCTCTGATACAAACGAGTTTATCAATACCCAATCTGCCAGACCACACTAGGTTAATTTGTACTACGAACCTGCGAGGATTTTCAGGTAAGCTTGTACTGTGTTGAACAACCCCATTTCTAGCGCTTCTGCAATTAAAGCATGACCGATAGATACTTCGAGTATATCAGGAATAGAGCAAAATTTAGCTAAGTTTTGCAGATTTAAATCATGTCCGGCATTCACTCCCAAACCTGCTGATTGAGCGGCTTGAGCTGCTAAGACATATTGTTGAAAAACAGATTCTACTCTACCTTCGCGAAAAGCAGTTGCGTAGGGTTCCGTGTACAGTTCTACTCTGTCTGCTCCAACTTCTTTTGCTAGTGGCATGAGAGCAGCATCTGCGTCCATAAACAAGCTGACTCTAATGCCGTTGTCTTTTAATTTTTCAATGATTGGTAAGAGCCGATCGCGATTTTCGGGAATATTCCAACCGCTATCGGATGTTAGCACGTCGGGAGCGTCCGGCACCAAGGTACACTGAGCCGGTTTTACGTCGCAAACTATATCCATAAATGGCGGCTGAAACGGATTTCCTTCGATGTTGAACTCGACAGTTAGCATTTTGGCTAATTCGTAAACATCGGTAGCTTTGATGTGCCTTTCGTCGGGGCGGGGATGGACTGTAACGCCGTGAGCTCCGGCAGCAATTACTGTTTTTGCAGCTTCCGTAACGCTGGGGATGCCGATGTTTCGAGAGTTTCTGAGGAGGGCGATTCTGTTGATGTTGACGCTGAGTTTGGTCACGAGATGTTAATCTTTAAGGTTGATGCTACTATATTAATCGCTTTTGGTACAAAATCTTGAGCCTATGGCGGTAGTGTTAGGGTGTTATCAAAGTAAAAATTAGCTTCTGCAAGCGGTAAATTTTCAGCAAAAAAAGCCTCAGCAATTTGCTGTTTTTCTGCCAAATCTTCAAGGTTGGCAATGCAGAAAAGCGGTGCGACGCGATCGACTATTTCGGGCGGAAAGTCTCGGCTGAAATATTTGAGTTCAAAGTCGTATCTGTGCGGACGGTAAATCATGCCCAGCAGTTCGACTAAGGGTAGAAGCGTCCAGTTGTGATAGTTGCCTATCGCATCTACTAAATGTTCGCGATAAATCTCTTTTTTTACCAGAGGTTGCAGCAAATCGAAACGGACTTTAATTTCGTTAAATCTCGACTGCATTGTAGATAAATGTTTGCTTCGATCCAAAAGAGGGGGTACAATTAGATTAGCTTTGTCAAAGGCAATCGGCACTTTCCCGTGTCTCTCTATTTCCAAGAAATCGTTGCGGCTGCTGCGCCGGAAAACGGCGAAATCAATTAGCAAAAAAGGCGGGGTTTCTTTCAGCCGCCAGAAACACTGCGACTGACCGTGCCAAGCGGGTTCGGGAACTCGATATTTGAGTTCGATTTCGCCAATTTCTGCGAGGGTTTTTTCAACAATATCAAAGGTTTGTTGCACGCAGTTATCTTCAACCACAACGGCAATATCGAGGTCTGACCACTCGTCGGTGTATCCGTGTGCTGCTGAACCTCCTTGCCACAAAGCGAGAACAAAATCTAAAGGTTGTAAGGTTGAAACAATCTTTTCGAGAATGATTTGTCTCATGGAATCAAGCGATACTGTTTGTTTTGATTGGGAGCGCCAATTCTGTAAAAGTCGTTTAAAGAAAAGCGCAATTTAAGAATAATTTAGAAGTCATAATTCAGGAGTCATACTAAGGAAGAATAATTCCGGGTTTCTGAATTATTTATTGATAAAATCCGCAGAACAAGTGGCGAGCAGCAATAACTGCTATTTGTTGTGTCCCTCAAATAGGACTGATACATAGAATTTACTGTCTGTTTTCTAGTTTAGCAATTTTGCAGTGGTCATTTCGGATTTATTGATGATTGTTTAAGCTGTGGGTATCAATAACAGCTTGCATCTGGCTCCACGTAAAATCATTCCTGAAGAACTTGTTCCAGTTGCAGCGATCGGCAAAATGGTGCCCAATCGCAATCCCGACAACTGCTTTGCTGAAGCACAAGAGCGTGCAACTTTAACCCCAACAATGGTTTTGGGCTTAAATAATCTGTCGGCTGCGGATGCTTTCTATCGCTTTGCGAGCCGCATTACCTATGTTGCGGTTTAGATCGTTTAGTAAAGAAGTGAGCGCTGCGATCGCCCGTGCATCCCCAAACTTCTCCAAAGCCTTAACAGCATTCCTCCGCACGTTTTTATTCTGATCCTTGAGGACATCAAACAGTCGCAGTAAGGCAGGCTCGCCCAGCTTGACCAAAGACTCAACGGCAGCATCACCTCCGTAATAACTATCCTGGAAAGTTTCGATTAGTGGCTCTACGGCCCGTGCATCCCCAAGATTGCCCAAAGCCTTAGCAGCACTTTCGCTTATTCCCCAAGCTCGATCTTTAAGCAACGGAATGAGCGGCTCGACTGCACTGACATCGCCCAGATTACCTAAAGCCTCCACCGCGCAGAAACGTGCCCAGAAACTACTATCAGAGAGGGCATCCAGAAACGGTAAAAGCGATCGCCGATCGCCAAGTTTTCCCAAAGCTTGAGCCGCCGCCCTTCGCACCCCTTCATCCTCATCTTTAAGTGTTTCAATCAGGGGTTCCACCGCCCGTAAATCACCCAACTCCTCTAGAGCCTGTGCAACTGCTTTACGGGTAGTGTGCGAAGGCAGTTTCAGAGCTTCGATTAGTGGCTCTACTGCTCGCACGTCCCCAATTTTTGCCAAAGCGCTAGCCACCCGCCCAGCATCGTCAAACGCCCTCTCCTTAAGCAATTGGATCAGCGGTTCGACGGCACGGGTGTCGCCTAACTCACCCAAAGCATCAGTAACAGCATTGTAGACCTGGATATTTGAATCCCCAAGAGCATTGATAAAGGGCACAACTATCCGCTCATCGCCCATACGGCTTAAAGCCCTGGCAACCTCGGAACGCACGTAGCTCTCTTGCTCATTTTTAAGAGCGTCGATTAGTGGTTCGATCGCCCGCTTGTCACCAATCCGATCTAAAGACATCGCAGCAAACCGACGCACAGACACGTCAGAGTCATTTAGCAGTGCCGATATCAGCGGTTCTACTGCCCGCGCGTCGCCGATCTGACCCAAAATATAGGCTGTTTCCTGACGCACTTGGCAATCACGATCTTGAAGCAACTCGATTAGCAATTCAACGTTTTGGTTGCCCTTAAACTTGCCCAAAGCATAGACTGCTTGCTCGCGTACCTGGCTATTTTCATCTTTGAGCATATCGGTGAGCGGTTGAATAGCCCGATCGTCCCGCAGCCGACTTAAGGCTCTGATGGCAGCTTCGCGCACTTGCCAATTAGAATCTCTAAGCTGATGGATCAGAGGTTCAACCGCTTTTTTGTTGTCAATCCAGCGCAAAGACTCGATCGCACTCAAACGCACTTTGTCATCTCCGTCACCGAGCGCTTCAATCAGCGCTGGAACTGCGCGTTCATCACCAATGTTGCCCAAAGCCTCAGCCGCACTTTGTCTCACAAAACTATCTTCATTTTTAAGTGCATTAATCAATGGCAATTGCGACAGTTCGCCCAAGTTGCCCAGCGCTCCGGCAGCATCCTGGCGTAGAGGATGATTTGGCTGTCTGAGGATGTCTAACAGTAACTTAACGGCGCTGCTGCCAGTTAATTTATTCAAAGCCTCGACAACGGCCAGACGTGGCTCTTCAACCTTTAGCTCCGCAAACAGTGGGACGTAGCCGCCATTTTCCCTTGCATCGTTACCCATCGCAAAGCCGCACCTCAATTCATTTGAATAGTTAAGTGATTTTATTAGTGGATCGATAGCTCGTTTATCGCCCATTTTGCCCAAAAATCGGGCTATATTTGGGAGCAAATCTGCGCTCCAACCACTGTCCTCAAGCATCTGAATAAACAGTTCAACCAGACGCGGGTCGCTAAAATTGCTCAAGGCTCGAACTGCTTCTGAGCGGACATTCTCCTGAGAGTCTTTAAGCGCCTCAATTAGCGGCAGGGTGGCTCGCACATCACCTAATTGACCTAGAGCTAGGGCGGCTTCGGCACGCATCCAGTTGTACCCATCTCCGGCACCCACACGGTCGTCCTCATCTTTAAGCACTTGGATTAGGGGTTTTACCGCCCGCAGATCCCCCACAGCCGCTAAAATTGTGACGACTTTTTTGCGTACCCATACCGAAACCGAGGCATTCAGGAGGACTTCAATCAACGGTAATACCGCAAGCTCACCCAGCTTGACTAAAGCAGTAATTGTATGTTCTGGCACACGTTCATTGCCTTTCCAATCTTTTAATTTATTTATTAGTGGTTCAACCGCCGGCAAGCCGCCCAACTCACCCAAGGCAAGGGTTGCAGCTTTTTGCATCTCCCACTCCGAGTCATTGAGCGCGTTAATCAGCAAGTCAATAGCTCTCAAGTCCCCCAACTGACCCAAAGCTTTGGCAGCAGAACAGCGTACCGACATACACGGATCGCTCAGGGCGATGCTCAGGGGTTCAACTGCCCGCACATCACCTAGCTCACCTAAAGACTTAGCGGCATTACTACGCACGTTGCGATCGTTATCTTTAAGAGCATCGATCAGTGGCTCAACTGCCTGCCGATTACCTAGATAACCTAACGCAACAGTGACACTACAGCGCACATAACAGTTCGTATCCTTGAGGGCATTAATCAGAGACTCTACTGCCCGCGTGTTGTCGGTGTGCCCAACCTTACCCAAGGAAAACGCAGCTAGTCGGCGCACCTCAGCATCATTATCTTTGAGAGCTTCTATCAGCGGTTCACTCGCCCGCTTATCCCCAAGCTCACCCAAAGCTTGGGCAGCACTCCTACGAACATCAAAGTCAAAGTCCTTGAGTGCCTCGATCAGCGGCAGGGTGGCTCGTGCGTCGCCTAACTTGCCCAAGGTCTCTACGGCTTGAAACCGCACCCATTTATTCTCATCGGCGAGCGCGTTGAGCAACGGTGATAATGCCAGTTCACCAAGCTTAACTAAAGCCTCCGTAGCCGTCCGACGCAGCGCCCACTCATCGTCCCTAAATAGATTGATTAGTGGGTCGATAGCTCGATCGTCACCCATCTCACCCAAAATCCGGGCAGCCGTACCCCGTAACGCAGTACGCTCATCTTTGAGAGCTTGGATCAGGGGTTCAACCGCTTGCTTGTCACCCAGTTGACCTAAAGCGGAGGCGGCACACTGGCGCACTTCCCTCACTGAGTCGTTGAGAGCTTGGATCAGGGGTTCAACCGCTTGCTTGTCACCCAGTTGACCTAAAGCGGAGGCGGCACACTGGCGCACTTCCCTCACTGAGTCGTTGAGAGCTTGGATCAGGGGTTCAACCGCTTGCTTGTCAGCCAGTTGACCCAAAACAATGGCACTACTCTCGCGCACTTCCCAGGCTGGGTGTTTGAGGGTGTCAATCACAGATTCAATACCCAAAGTCCTAACAGCCCTTTGGCACATTTCCACATCTAAGTTTTCGACAGCATTAATCAGATATTCAACCGATATCATAGGTTTTTCCTGTTTACGTCATTGCCGATCGCCACTCTGGCACAAGAATTATCACAGCAGCCCAAAAATATCGATCTAGTAACTACTCCGGCTAAGATGCAGTATGAAGGACAGCTTTATGTAAGACTCCGAAATATTTTATACTTACTTTTTGGACAACAGTTATGCTCTGGGTATTTTAATTGTTGTGCATGATGAGATTTACTAAACTTAACTACTGCCAATATTTATCAAGCAGTTCTCTCAACTATATAGTAACCAACGAGTGCCAAGCATTGCCCAGACAATGTTGAGCAGCCACCGTTTGACCGACCCAGATTGAGGTTAAGGCGATCGCCCGCGATTGATAATCAGCCTTATATTGTCAGAATCAGAAACTTGCCCGCTGTCCGGTAACATGAGAAAGGATTAATTTTTAACAGCGCGGCATGGCTACTATTTGGGAACTCGACTTTTACAGCCGTCCAATCATAGACGAGCGAGAGAAAAAAAAATGGGAAGTGTTGATCTGCGAAAGCCCGCTGAATGTAGGCGACAAAGCCGAATCTCTGTTTCGCTACTCGCAATTTTGCTCCAGTTCAACCGTGAATTCCCTGTGGCTGGCTGGTGCAATTAAAGATGCGATCGCGGCAGCACCGAAACGCCCCGAAAAAATCCGCTTTTTCCGCCGCCAAATGGCGAACATGATTACTAAAGCCTGCGAGGAGTTGGACATTCCCGCAGCCTGCAGCCGCCGCACCCTCGCCCTCAGCCTGTGGCTGGAAGAACGGATGCAAGACGTTTATCCCGCCGAACCGGGCTATCAACCGGTTGTGAACCCGAGCGTTCAATTTGTACCCGAAACGCCAGTTGCGCTGCCGGATGCTTTAATCGGCGAAAAATGGTCGTTTGTGAGTTTGCCGATCGCAGCTTTTGACGAAATGTGCGAGTGGGATATCGGATTTGGGGAAGCTTTCGGGCTGCCGATGACAGGCCTGGGCCCGGAAACGCAAATTCCGGGACTGATTATCTACTCGTCGAGAGCAACAGCTTTGGCAGGTTGGATGTCGGGTTTGGAGTTGGCTTTTATCAAATTTGACAGCGGCCCGCCCGCTAGGCTGGTATTAGATACGGGAGCTAACGATCGCTGGATTTTAGCTAATCTCAGAGACGCAGCAACTGAGAGAGAAGCGAAAGGATTTGAAGCCGCGAAAAAGCAAGCAAAACAAGTACATTTTTTAGCAATTCAGTCGAATCCTAAATCGGAATCTTTTGCAGGATTTTGGCTGCTGCACGAACTAAATATTTAGTCATTAGTCATTAGTTAGCAGTCATCATTCAGCAGTTAACCTACAGTTATTTAGAAAGAGAGTTAACAGCTATATTGACTAATAACTAATGACTGATGACTGTAAAATCTTGTTCTCGCCAATTACACCAGTTTCCCAAAAGAATCTAAGTGTAGCCCCGTGTTCCCAACCCATTTCCAATAAGTTATTGCCAATTCTTGAATCGAAAATCGAAAATCGAAAATCCAAAATTGAATCGCCCATTATCAACCACCGACAACAATGACCAATGACCAATCAGCAGAACAACTGCTAGAATTAGCCACCAAAGCAGGTGCAGAAGCTGCTGAGGTATTGGAATCGCAATCGCTCTCGCGGCCGGTCTTTTTTGAAGCAAACCGCCTCAAACAGCTAGAAACTGCCCAAGCAGAAGGCATTGCCCTGCGGCTGTGGCGGGACGGGCGGCCGGGTTTGGCGGTGGCCTACGGGCCCGTGGAACCGCAAATTTTGGTGGACAGGGCGATCGCGCTTTCGCAACTCAACGAACCGGAAACCATCGAACTCGGCACCGGTGAGAAAGTTGTTTATCCCGATCGCGGAGTGTCGGTGTCGGCAGAACAGCTAGTAAACTGGGGCAAAGAGGCGATCGCGATCGTCCGCGAAGCCTATCCCGAAAGCCTCTGCACCGCCGAACTCGACTGCGAAATCGAAAGCACCCGCTTGCTGAACACCAGAGGCTTGGATTCCAGTCACACCGACACCACCCTCAGCGGTTACTTGTCAGCAGAATTAGTGCGGGGAGAAGATTTCCTCAACATTTGGGAAGGCGAAACCGAACGCGGTACCCTCGACTTAAACACCAGTGCCAAGCGGGTTTTACAGCGTTTAGAATGGGCGAAAGATAATGTTGCTCCCGCCACGGGCCGCGTCCCGGTGCTGTTTACAGCCAAAGCAGCCGACTTGCTGTGGGGGACTGTGTGTGCGGCGTTGAACGGCAAACAGGTACTCGAAGGCGCTTCGCCTTGGAACGATCGATTAGGCCAACAAGTGACATCGCCGCTTGTCACCCTCTCGCAGCAGCCCGATATCGGGCCCTATAGCTGTCCCTTTGATGACGAAGGTACTCCCACTCGGGCGATCGTCTTTATCAACAGCGGAGTGTTGCAGCTATTTTATACCGATCGCACCACCGGTCGAGCCTTGGGCAGCGGCACCACCGGCAACGGATTTCGCCCGGGTTTGGGCAGCTATCCCACGCCGAGTTTGTTCAATGTTTTGATTAAACCAGGTTCGCTTTCGCTAATCGATTTAATCGCTCAATTAGACGACGGAATTATAGTCGATCAAATGCTCGGCGGCAGTGCTGGAATTTCCGGCGATTTTTCAATAAACGTCGATCTCGGCTACCGAGTCAAAAAGGGTCAAATAGTCGGCAGAATCAAAGATACAATGGTAGCCGGCAACGTCTACAATGTCCTCAAACAATTAGTAGAATTGGGAGGAGACTCCGAGTGGAATGGTTCTTGCCACACACCCTCTGTAATTGTAGAGGGATTGTCCGTCATCGGCAAGAGTTAAAGTCAGTTGGCAGTTGTTAGTTGTCAGTTGTCATCAATCATCAGTCAACAGTCAACAGCCAACAGTCAACAATTCCCTATTCCCCATTCCCCCATTCCCCATTCCCCATTCCCCATTCCCACACATAATATGCGTATTTGTTTTATCGGCGATTCTTTTGTAAACGGTACTTGCGATCCAAAATGTCTCGGTTGGACGGGACGGATTTGCGCTGCCGCTTGCGGAAAAGGACACGATATTACCTACTACAATTTAGGAATAAGGGGAGAAACCAGTACCGATATAGAAACTCGCTGGTTCAGCGAAGTTTATTGCCGCTTACCTCACTACAGCGACGGCAGAATAGTATTTTCCTTTGGGGTCAACGACACTTACCTAGAAAACGAAAAAATTCGCATAGAAATTGAGAAATCAATGGAAAATGCCCGCTCTATTCTCACCTCAGCTCAAAAAACATTTCCAGTCTTAATGGTAGGGCCACCGCCAGTTATCGATGCCGATCGCACAAGCCGGATTGCCAACTTATCCGAACTCTTTTCCCAAGTTTGCAGCGAATTAGACGTGCCTTATCTAGATGTTTGCACGCCGCTGCAAACATCCGAAATTTGGCAAAAAGAACTTACCGAAAACGATGGCACCCATCCCCGCGCTGCCGGTTACGCTGAATTGGCTAAAATAGTTCACAATTGGAGCGGTTGGAAAGCGTGGTTTCAAAATATCAATATATCAGAGCAAGAAACAGTAACGCTGTTCCGAGCAGTCGGAAAAAAAGAAATGGAACTGATTAAAGAAAGCGATTTTATGGAATTTCCCCCGCGCTTATCTTTTCAGCCTACTTTTTATCCCGTGCTTCAAAAAGCCTATGCCATACAAATCGCGCGAGATTGGAATACAAAAGATGCAGCATCGGGATATTTCGGCTATGTTACCTGCTTTCGGGTGGCGGCAGAATTTTTGAAAAAATATCCCGTACAAACTGTGGGCAGTTCGAGTCACCAAGAATATTGGATTCCTGCAGAAGAATTGGCTCAATTCAATCAAAACATTGTCGGAAAAATTGAAATTTTTGCTGAATATCAACCTTAAACTAGGAGCGAAGTATGCTTGAATTCAATCAATTTGAAGTTGTGAGCTTTGACTGCTACGGTACTCTGATAGATTGGGAAAGTGGGATATTGTCCGCCTTGAAACAATTGCTGTCAAATCGGGAAATTGATTTCAGCGATGACGGCATTTTAGAGCTTTTTGCTGAATTTGAATCCGAACTAGAAAACCCAAATCATCCTTATATAAGATATAGGGAAATATTGCAAGAAATAGTGAAAAAATTAGGTCAAGAATTTGATTTTGCACCGACAGAAACAGAAATAAATTGTTTGGTTGATTCCGTCAAAAATTGGGAACCATTTCCCGATACCGTTGCAGCCTTGGAAGCACTCAAGCAGAAATATAAACTGGCAGTAATTTCTAATATTGACGATGACTTGTTTGCTGGTACTGCCAAACGCTTAAAAGTTGAACTCGACTGGTTGATTACTGCCGAACAAGTGCGATCGTACAAACCGTCAACTCGCAACTTTGAAATAGCCCTAGAAACAATGGGAATTTCTGCTGACAAACTCCTGCACGTTGCTCAGAGCATCTATCACGACATTGTACCGGCCGCATCAATGGGAATCTCAACAGTTTGGGTAAATCGGCGACACGACAAAACAGGATCTGGGGCAACAATGCCGGCTAGCAGCAAGCCAGATTTAGAAGTCCCCGATTTAAAAACATTGGTGGAAATTATAGGGTAAAAAAATCGCAGATTAACGCAGATTTATAGAATTCATTTGCGTTAATCTGCGTGCATCTGCGGTTAAAAAATCCATCCAATCCTAAATGAAAGTGAAATTATGTGCTGCAAACTGAGATAAAATTCTATGATTGCATAAATTTGCTCTATTTTCCACCAACTCAGTACCGCGGAGATTGCCGTTAACAGAGTCGAAGAAGTTGGAAATTTCGATGTCGTTAGCTGGAGGAGGAAGCCTTATAAAAAATTTCGGAACAACTCCGGATATCCTGGGGGTGTTACTTCTTCGACGTTGGCACCAATCCGTTGATAGTACCTATTGTCATAAATTACAGGAGTTGAACCTCCTTGAATAGAGAATATAACTACAGCTTTTTGATAATAATTTATCAATCTGATATTTTTACCAATGCGATCTTTTACAGATTGCTCAATGGGTTGAGACTGTACTTGTTGTATCAGCCATCTAAAGAAATTATCCAGATTTCCTTGAAGTCTGACAGATTCGTGTTCTATTCCAGTAATCCAAAAATTTCGATATTCTCTACTTTGAATACGGTATAAGTTTTCTACCCTCTTGGCAGTGGCTTCAGTATCTGCAACCCCAACACATACATAACCCATCGCTTTAGGCGAATGATTAGCCATAGCAGTAAGAGTTTTTATTATCTTATCGAAGCTATCTCGATCGAAATCTCCTCTTCCATCTAGCTTCGTAAAACCTTGCTTAAAATCATAAAGAGTTTGCTCAATTTTAGACTGTGTGAGTAACGTTTCAAACTCGGTCAACCAACTATCAGTAGCAGGATCTATTTTTTCTCTAACTTTAAAGGTATTTCTGATAATACCTTTCACAGCAGATATATTGGTAGTCTTGCTAGTAGCACTCCAGTTACCACCTCTAGTAATCTTGATGTACTGTCCTATATTCCTCAATTTACTAATGAGTTCTGGGGAATTTATAACTTCCATATTTTCCACAAACATTAGTTCATAAAAACTCAAAAAAATTACTTGAAAATAACGCGGAAGACTTTGAATATTTTGTTCAAATATCAATTCACTGAACTTACATTCCGACTCTTGCAATACTTTGCGAATCTGGTCATATACCTTGACAAAGCGTTTTCTGATTGTATCGGAATTGACTTTCTGAAGGGATCTTTCTATTTCCTCTTGCTTAGAGCTTTCCTTTAAACCATAAAACTCGTCTAGCACATCAGAACTGCTTCTCGGCACCTCTGGGTATAATGCCATATATGCAACAATATCAGCTACTATCTCTTCATCCTTAGATTCTCTTACCATTTCCTTAGTTAAAATATTATTTTCAATCCAGAAAATGCTATCAACTTTTATGCCATATTCTAGTTGTTTATTGGTAATACTTATAGTTTTCATGTCGTTGAGAAGCAGTATATCTGAAGCGGAGGTATCAGTTCTTATTTCACTTGATATCTTTCGGACTAGATCGGGATAGTAAGCTGTTGCTCCGGATGCTCTAAGTTCTTGCCTCGATAGATATTTACCATTTGAGTTAATCCTTCTAAATACCTCATCAATTTTTTCCTCATCATCAAAGGAGTAAACTGAAAGAGGTAACACATAACTTGCAATCACTTCACAGGATTTCCTGTCGAGAATAGGTGTTTGCTGAAACAGTCTCTCTTGATCTAGACGAGATTTTGACTCTACCATTGTCGCTAAGTCAAAAAACTTGTCCTCATAGTCAAACTCCCCTTCTATGAAAGAAGTAATTGCGTTTAATCTTTGCATACCATCTATAATTTCAAAGACGGCATTTTTTTCTCTTTCAACCTCAGCTAGCAATATTATAGGTACTGGAAACCCTCTTAAAATAGAATCAATAAATGTTCTTTTTTCTTCAATCGCCCAAACAAGTTTTCTCTGATATCTTCTATTTACGTAAAAAAGGTTATTTATATAAAAATTGTAAATTCGCTGAATAGTTTCACTTCGGATTGACAGCTCTTTTTGAACAGAAGACACGGTTTTTCGGGGCGATCGATTAGACATACTTGGAAAAATCTCCTAATTATTTATTTAATCGGTTTCATATTAGCAAGAGAGGCGCTCGCCAGCAACCAGACCACATCAATCGGATGCAATTCGTAAGCTCCTCAATTATATCATTTATGGTGGATGCTTAAACCAGAGGCGAACGAGCACTTACTTTGGAGGGCTGGTCTTGTCTTTGGGTCCGGAATTGTTCCTGCGATCGCTCGACCCTCCCCAACTGTACAATGAGCAGCAAGGTGGGTCATGCTAGCTTTCTCTATCTCTACGATAACGAAAATTTGCGATCGCACTCCTTGTCGCTGTCCTACAATTTTATCAATGACTGCACCCATTAAAAATCACTATCGTCCAGGGCTGGCACAGGCTGCACTAAATAATCAATCGCAAAGTCTACAGTTGCCTCCTCGTAAACCTGTTTCAAGACCTTAGATAGATTCGCCACAGGCTCTTGATCTCCTGACTGCAAAGGAAACAAGAATTGGGGAATCGATTCTCGCATATTAAACGGGTAGAGTTCAGCTTCGAGACCGAGATTAGCCCGACTAACCAAAATCCGGTAGTCCGATGGCGCATGACAAATGTCATGGTTTGCAGTTTCGGGATCGAGTTCAACAACTAGGAAGGCGATCAATTTTGAAAACCAGTAATATTATAGTTGCCTAAATAAACATAAATCCTGTAGAGACAAAGAGGGTTAGTTAAATTTCTATATAGGACGGACGCAGAACATCTAAACCTCCCAAGATATTCTATACACCTTACTCCATATGTAACGTCTTAACTATTTTTTTTTCTAAGTCCCGAGCGAGTTATTGTTTTTGGTGCGTTTGTCCATTTTTTTTGCTAAAGTGCGATCGAGCAGACAGTTCTCAGGCTATCTACGCTATTTATGCCGTACATAACTATCCCTAAACAACTTAGGGAACCTTCCAGGGTCATCAAATCTCAATTGTTTTTACGACCGAAACGCCTCGCTATTTTTGAAGCTTGTCTGATCGGCTTAGTCGCCGGACTCGCAGGCGTTTTGCTAAAATTAGGAGTGGGGTGGCTCGGCAGTTGGCGAGTTGCTACCTCGACAATAATTCCAGCTTGGATCTTACTGCCGGGGGTGGGTTTATGCGGTGGGTTGCTAACAGGTTTTTTGGTTGAACGTTTGGCTCCCGAAACTGCCGGCAGCGGCATTCCTCACGTCAAAGCTGCACTCGGCGGAGTCAATCTTTCCTTAGATTTGCGAGTAGCTGTCGCCAAACTTCTGACCACTATTTTAGCAGTTGGTTCCGGTTTCACTTTAGGAAGGCAAGGCCCGACTGTGCAAATAGGAGCATCTTTAGCAGGCTGGATCGGTCACTTGATGCCAACTTCCCCAGACTACCGCCGACAATTGATTGCTTGCGGTGCTGCTGCGGGATTGGCTGCGGGTTTCAATGCTCCCATTGCAGGAGTTTTGTTTGTAGTTGAAGAACTGCTGTACGACGTTTCGGGATTGACTTTAGGGACTGCGATTATCGCTTCATTTATCGGTGCAGTTGTCTCGCAGCTTTTGGGCGGCGATAGTTTAAGTTTGAACCTTCGCGCCTACCAAACCAGTTTTGATGCTCAGGAAATCCCATTTTACATTCTGTTAGGAGTTTTAGCGGGATGGCTGGGAGCTTTGTTCACCAAAGGGATTATGGCTAGCTTGCAATTTAACAGGCGATCGCTCAAATTAGCTTTGCCTGCGCGAATGGCTCTAGCTGGCATAATCTGCGGTTCAGTAATAGCTTTTCTCCCAGAAACTTTCCGCAACAATACGGGTTTGCGGGAGTTTCTGCTGACCGGTGAAGCAAGCGGGATAACCAGTTTAATTGCTTTTGTTGCTCACTTTTTTCTGACAATTATTTCCGCTGCTTCTGGAGCTCCGGGAGGATTGTTTTCCCCTGCCCTAGTTCTCGGTTCTGCACTCGGTCACATGGTAGGCATTGTCCAGGCAGATTCCCTGGGCATTGGTTTGCCCGTAACTTATGCTTTGGCGGGAATGGGAGCGTTTTTTTGCGCGGTTTCTAGGGCGCCGATTACTGCGGTAGTAATTGTGTTTGAAATTACGGCGGATTTCAAATTAGTGCTGCCTTTGATGATCTGTTCTGTAGTGGCTTATTTAGTCGCAGAAAAGGTAGAAAGTGGCTCGCTGTACACTCGCCTTTTGGAGTTTAACGGCATTCAACTGACAAAGGCAAAAGCTGCGAGCAATACTTTGAGCGACTTGCACGCAGATGACGTGATGCAGCGCCGCGTTGAAACTCTTTCCAGTCTGCTGACTTTCGATGAAGTGATGCAGGCTTTTTCGCGATCGCACCACCGAGGATTTCCAGTAGTTGAAGATGGCAAATTAGTCGGAATTGTCAGTCAAACCGATTTGGCAAATGCCAGCGATCGCAATTTGTCCGGCAACTCGCTGCTCAAAGAATTTATGACTGCACAGCCGATCGCAGTCAAAGCAAGCGATACTTTAAGCGAGGTTTTGTACAGGCTCAACAACTACAATATCAGCCGCTTGCCGGTCGTAGAAGGCCGCCATTTGGTGGGAATTATTACCCGCAGCGACATTATCCGAGTTGAATCCGATCGCCTCAGCGGAGAAACAACCCAGGGCCCGCATCCAGAACCTTCCTATGTTGTCTATCAAACCAGAGCTCCGCAAGTCGGAAACGGCCGCTTATTAGTGCCGCTTTCAAATCCCCAAACAGCACCCGCTTTGCTGCGGCTGGCTGCGGCGATCGCGCGCGATCGCAATTACGAATTAGAATGCCTGCAAATCATCTTAGTACCGCGCAACAGTTCCCCCTCAGAAACCGCAGTGCGGACAACCAAAAGCCGCCGCCTGCTGCAACAAGCCGAACGAATTATTCGCAATTTGAACTTGCCGGTACACACCCAAATACGGGTAGCTCACGACGTGCCTAACGCAATTTTAGAGACAATTAAGGAGCGACATATCGATTTAATTTTGATGGGCTGGCAAGGCGAAACATCCACCACCGGACGCATTTTTGGTGATGTGGTCGATACTGTAATTAGGCAAGCAGGCTGCGAGGTTATTTTAGTTAAATGGAGCGAAAAAATATTAGTAACCCGCAAGAAAAATGAGTTTTCGGCTACTTTTAGCGGGCGGAAATATGCGTCTGTAGAATGGCAGTTAAATGCCGAAGGAGTTGACGGCGCAGACAATTCGACATTGGCGAGATCCTCAGATTCCTCAGCGACTCCTGAGACTGAATTTTCCCCGCCGAATGCTGACATTCCAGCCCCAGAATTGGGACTGCACACGCTGATGGGTTTGCACCGCTGGTTGGTGCCAATTCGGGGCGGTTACAAGCAAGCTGCAGCTTTGCGGCTGCTACCTGCTTTGGTGGCTGCGAGTGCTGTACCGGAGATTAAATTGTGTCAGGTTCACCAGCCTTCTGGTGCAGAACCCGATCGCCGCGAATTAAAGCAAGCAGCGGAGTTTATCAAGCGGCGGGTTAGCTGTTCGATAATAGCGACTTCGGTTTGCGCTAAATCGGTTTCTGATGCTTTAATTGATTTGGCTCAGAACGATCGGTGCGATGCGATCGTCCTGGGAGCGAGCCGCGAAGGGCTGCTGAAGCAGGTGATTCACGGGAATATCCCGGAAGCTGTGGCGCGCGGGTGCGACTGTACAGTCATTTTAGTGCGATCGGCAAATTAGTCATTAATTAGTTGTTATTGGTTACTTGTTACTTATTATTGGTTACTTGTTACTTGTTATTTGTTGGTATTTTAGTCTTCTAGTCTTGTTCCCAGGCTCTGCCTGAGAATAAATACCCGGAGGCTCTGCCTCCAATAACCAATAACCAATCACTAATAACTCATAAGTAATAACCAATAACTCATAAGTATGGTTCACTAATATGGTTCACTTTAACGTAGGATTTCAAAACTTCAACTCTTTTGCTGACATTACCCTGTCCCTGGCAAAAACTTTAGACCAAATGGGAATTCCTATTTCTGTCGAACCCTCACAAATTGCCTCTCACCTCACCCGCAATTCCACCCCAGAAGAAAACCACCTGCTAGAGAAGTGGATGAACACCGCACCATCAGAATTATTTCAGATCAAATGGTCTCATTACTGGAAACCTTTTTTTTTAAAAGAACTCAACGGTCATCTCAACTTAGAACTTTTTGCGATCAATTACGAATTCGCCCAAAACACAGATGATTATGATTACTGGATTTACGATGCTGTCAATAACTTATCTCACAAAATAGCCGTCAGCCAATATTCTAAAAACGTTTTAATAAAAGCTGGATGTCCGGCGGCAAAAGTATCAGTCATGCCTCTAGGTTTCAATCCTTTAATCTCGCAACTCTATTTTTCCAGACCCCCAAAAAACCCAAAAGATGTAAAACATATTCTGCACATGACCAATTCTTTTGATTTGTATAGATTTGGCACGGATCTTGCCATTCAAGCTTTTTTTGAAGAGTTTAAAGATGATTCCAACGTAGAGTTAATCATCAAAGATGGCGGCAAAAATCCTCAAGTTATAGTCGAACATATCGTAAATATAGAAAAAAATTTCGGCACGTTAAAGTCAAAAATTCTGATCGTCCCTAAATTTTGCAATAAAGCAGAACTGGCCGATTTATACTTATCAGCCGATGCCTTTTTAGCTCCCTTTCGCGGCGAGGGTTTTGCGATTAAAATTTTGGATGCCTTTGCTGCGGGTTTACCCGTCGCTATGACTATGTACGGCGGCCCGACTGAGTACGCCAATGCTGATAACTGCTATCCCATTGCTTACGAGCTAATTCCCGTAGGAAAGTGTTACGATACTCAATATCTAAAAATCAGAAATGCTCCTCACTGGGCAGAACCAAATGTTCAGTCTGTTCGCGAACAGTTGCGAAAAATTGTTGAAGACCCGATGCGTTTTCAGGTAGCTCAAAAAGCTAGAGAAACGGCGGATTTATTTAATTGGGAAGCTGCGGCTCAAAAATTGCTAAGATTAATGCGAGAGTTGTTTTAGGAGCGGAAATTATGGGACTCGAACGCAAAATGTTTAGGGGAATGTTTTCCCCAGGGGAAGTGGTACAATTGAAACAGCCTTGTTTTACTCCCGGGCGATTGTTTGAGCCAGGAAAATATAACGCTGATGAGTTGCCAGATGTCGCTTTTGATATGGGTTTGGTAGACCATTTGCCGCCAGTCAAAGGCAAGAGTTCAGAAACTCTCAACGCCCAGAACCCCCCATCTCAAAACCTTAAGGACTAAACTCCCATTTGCACTAAGGACTTCTGTCTTAAAAATCCCAGTTTGCACGAAGGACTTCAGTCCTGAAAATTCAAATAATCAAAGACTCAAGTCCTGACTGCAAAAAAGATTAAGCCAATTTAACCATTTTGCTCTATCTGGGCAATTAACTCTTTCAAAACTTTACTAGCTCGATCGTTCTCAATCTGACAAGTTCCGGCATTTTGGTGTCCGCCTCCGCCATATCTTAACATTAACTCCCCAATATTAGTTTTAGAAGTTTTGTTAAAGATTGACTTCCCAACTGCAAAAACAGTATTTTGTTGTTTCAGTCCCCAAAGTGCGTGAATTGATATATTGCACTCGGGGAACAAAGCGTAAATTACAAAACGATTCCCCGCATAAATAACCTCTTCGTTGCGCAAATCCAAAACAACTAAATTATTATAAACTTGGGAGCAGCGCTGTATTTGATCTTTAAATTTTTCTTCTTGCTCGAAGTAGAGGTCTACTCTTTCTTTCACATCGGGAAGCTGCAAGATTTGATCGATGGTATGATTTTTGCAGTAATCGATTAACTGCATCATTAACTGATAATTGGAAACCGTAAATTCTTTAAACCTTCCCAAGCCAGTTCTGGCGTCCATTATGAAGTTTAACAGCACCCATTCTTCTGGATGCAGAACTTCTTCTTTGGTAAATTGAGCGGAATCAGATTTGTCAACTGCATCCATCATCGCGTCGGAAATATCAGGAAACTTTGCTTTGCCTCCATAATATTTGTACAGCACCCTAGCTGCGGAAGCTGCATAGGGGTCGATGATGTGGTTGATTTTAATTTTCTCGTGTCTGAGAGTTTCGCTGAAATGGTGATCGAAAGCTAGATGAATTCCCTCAACATAGGGTAAATTGGTACTAATATCGTTATTTGTTATTTCGATTTTTCCATCCTGCATATCTTTAGGATGCACGAATTTTATCTCGTCGATCATATCGAGTTCTTTGAGCAAAACCGCACAGACCAGACCGTCAAAATCGCTGCGGGTGACTAATCGGTACTTTTTAGTGAGTGGCATATGCTTCTGTGATAGGGAGGAACTGACCACCAGCTAATATAACTTATTACTCGATCGCTTTCCAATATGAACACAAACCCTTACGGTTGGATAGACAAGGCCCTCGACACAGTTCGCCGCGCCCATTGGTATCGATCGCCGCAATCGATCGAAAGTTGCCCCGGGCCTGTGGTAAAGTTAGCAGACCACTGGTCGATTAACTTTGCCAGCAACGATTATCTGGGACTTGCCGGCGATGACAGGTTAATTCAAGCTGCTATAACTGCAACTAAGGAATTTGGTACGGGTGCGACGGGTTCGAGGTTGCTAAGCGGACACCGCGATTTGCACCGACAGCTAGAACTGGCTATTGCTAATTTAAAACAAACTGAAGATGCTTTAGTATTCAGTTCGGGATATTTGGCAAATTTAGGAGCGATCGCATCCGTTGTCGGCAAGCGCGATTTGATATTATCTGACAAGTACAACCATTCGAGCCTGAAAAACGGAGCCGCACTCAGCGGTGCAACTGCCCTAGAATACACTCACTGCAATCTTGAAGATTTAAAGGCCAAGCTAGAGCAAAATCGGGCGAGATACCGCAAGTGTTTAATTATTACCGATAGCGTCTTTAGCATGGATGGGGACTTGTGTCCGCTGCCGCAGTTGTTAGCTTTGGCCGGACAATTTAACTGTATGGTATTAGTAGATGAAGCTCACGCTACAGGAGTTTTCGGTGCTAGCGGTGCCGGTTGTGCAGAACATTTCGGGTGTACGGGAACACCGCTGATTCAAGTGGGGACACTCAGCAAAGCTTTGGGAAGTTTGGGCGGCTACGTTGCGGGCTCTGCTGCTTTAATTGATTTTCTCCGCAATCGAGCTGCCAGTTGGATTTATACTACAGCATTGACGCCTGCTGACGCGGCGGCGGCTTTGGAAGCTGTGAGAATTGTCCGGCAAGAACCAGAACGCCGACTTCGGTTGCGACAAAATATCGAAACTTTCAAATATTGCGCGATTACCAATCACCAATTACCAATCAGCAATTCCCTCTCCCCAATTTTCACTCTTCCGTTAAAAGATGCAGCCTCCGCTTTAACAGCGGGCAGCAAACTCAAGGAGAGAGGTATTTTTGCTGCGGCGATTCGGCCTCCGACTGTCAGCGCGAGTCGGATTCGGATTTCGCTGATGGCAACTCACGAGTTCGCACACCTTCAGCATTTGGTAGAGGCGCTGGAGGAAGTTTTGAGTTTTGACTAAATGTTGGGTGCGCAGTCCTGCCTTACCCTTTGAGTAAATTTTGGCAGATAGGGAGAATTTCTACTTCAGGCTTCAGCCTTCTGCAGCTCTAGCCTTCAGCCTTTTTTTGTCAAGATATCGCTATTGACTTATGGCCAATACTGTACAGTAGTTTGGTCGATCGGTCAATAACTGTAAATTTTTTGTAAATTTAGATACTTTTTTAAATTTAGCGCTATATTAGAGAAGTAGCAGGTACACCAAATTTAATATAAGGAACGTCCACCATGAACACAAATCGTCAAAACGTAAAAAAAGTCGCAGAAACCCACCGCGCTAACATTCACAAGCAACTGATGCACCGCATAGAAGTAGCGAGATCCAGTGGCAACCAAGATTTGGTTCGGGTGCTTGAAGAGGAAATGAGACAGCTTTAAAAAAGCTGCAACGATAATTTGTCCGTAGTTTGGTTTAGAGGGTTGTGCGAGAAATGCAGAATTCCGGCAACCGCTACCTGTTAAGTTTTAACTCCTCTCTTAGTTGGTAGGAAAAACCCCGGTTTCTTGAAGAAACCGGGGTTTTTTATTGAGAAGAAAGAAAAAAGAAGCAAGAGGGAACATTCCCGGACACCCAAACTCGATCCGTAGGGTGCGCCTCGGTCTACAGAGACTCTACAAATAGCGCAGCGAACCATTTTTTGCGTAAGTTATTAAGTCAGAAGGAAGAGGGAAGAAGGGAGAACAGGAACTATACTGCATTGCTTCTATGTTTACACTATCTGTAGTTGTAAACTGCGCCGAGGCGCACCTGACTAATAACTACAGGACTTACGCCACTGGCACATGGTGAGGGTGCGATCGTACCCATCACTTTAACCTGTCCGGATCGCTCGCAAGTTGACAGTCGCGACTAACGACCAAACTCAATAAGCACGAATGACGTACACTCATGTGTGTGCTGTTCGTTAGAAAATTGAGCAATTTCTTAGGGAACTAAAGCAATTAACCGGGAGAAAATCTTGCCAGTACCTTCAAACTATAATTCAAACAAATCATATTGCTTGCCGCGAACTTGTGTGGGTTAGGCGCTCACAAGTTGAGCCGATAAAAACGGTAAAAAATAGATAGATAGAATTAAACACGGGCTGCTATTAAGTTATTTAATATCGTAAAAAAAGATAGAATTAAACACAGGCTGCTATCGAGTTATTTAATGCAGCAAATAAAACTTCCCGTTCGATGTTTATTGTCTAATTTTTTAGTGGTGGTACACCGAGCTGTGACAGTTGCGTAATTCCTGGTAATATTGAAGACGGATTGAGATAGATTTTCATGGTTTACTAGGAAAGACAGCTTTCCCAAAATTTAAGACTAGCAAAAATGCTTAACGGAAAAAGTTAAAAGCTATCAAGCTGAACATCAGGGTTGCGACAGCAAAATCCCCAAAATAATAGGTAAAACTGATGGCGACAGACATCCGACACCAGCCGGAAAACGGCTACGACTCAGAACCTACTCAGCCTACCCTAAGAAAAAATCTGAACAGGCGATCGCCCATGCGCCTCCAGAGAAGCCTGAGTTCTATTGAAACCTGGGGCTTTGGCATGAGCGGTCATATCGCATGGGTAACGATTGCACCACCAATGTACGCGGCTCTGGGCCCAAATGCAATTTTCGTCTGGCTGCCCGCCGTAGTGTTAGGAGTGATCCTGAACCTACAAGTGAAACGCTTAGGGGAACATTGGCCAGAGATGTCAGGGGGAACGCCGAACTATATCACCAGGCTACTGAGGAACAATCCCTTGCTGGGTAGCTATGCGGCATTTGGTTACTTCCTGAGTTGGGTAGTATATCCATCAGTGAATGCGATCGTCATCACAGACCTCATCCAAGCTAACCTGGAACCGTTGGGGATTCCCTGTCCAAGAACAATTCTCATAGTTGGATTCACACTGATCGCTTATATTGTGGCGTTTAGCGGCACTCGGGCCTTGGGAATACTGCACGCATTTTTCGTTTTCCCAGCAATTGGATTCTTACTGGTGTTTGGCATTCAAGGTATGGGATGGTTAGCTTTCTCTCCAGAGAGTCCCGGACTTTTCCCCAGCAGTTGGCCGACCTTAACCTTTGTGGACTGGGCTAAGTGGTTGTGCTTCGGGATCTACGCTACTTGCGCCTGCGAAACAGCTTCCTCCTTTGTCGCCGACAGCCGTCGTCCCAGTGAAACTTTGCGGTTTCTAAACTTAGCTGCGGGGCTAATTGTGCCCATATTTCTAGCCAACTCCTGGGTACTAATGCGCTTAGCCACCGCTGAAGGACTGGGGGAAGACTCGTTTAAGAATTTATTAGCAGCCGCCGTACCATTTTGGGGTCTGTCAGCTTCATTAATCGTGACACTGTTGTTGGCTTCAAGCTGTTTTCTAGCTTGCGCCACTGCGGTTTCTAACTCTCCCCGAATTTTGTACCAACTCGCTCTTGATGGATATGTTGCACCTGTTTTTGCGATCGTTTCCCGACGAGGTGTTCTGCAACCGGGCTTGATATTTTGCGTTTTAATTAATTTGATCGGTTTACTTTGGATAGATATAACTCGGCTATTGGTGATTGGTTGTGTTGCCTTCATCGTAATGTTGATGTCACTCTATCTCGGACTTTGGCTGCGGCGAGGAGATCCACAAGTGCGATGGCCTTGGTTGGCATTAGGCTTCTTGATTTTTGATGGTGTGGTGTTGCTGGTTGGAGGCTTAGCTTGGAGTCGGGAAGATGTGCTGATTGGGTTGCTGTTTCCTGTGGTTGTTTTCGTAGTGGATGCGGCTATCCGCCGCATTCCCTTTGCACCGTTTCATCCAGAGTGGTGGATTCAGCGTTATCGGCAACAGCGCAAAAGCTTGATACCAGATTTTGTGGCGTTTCAGGTTGTAGTCGCGATTTTACTGATTTGTAGCGCCGTTACCGTTGGCTGGTTGTTCGGTATCCCCTTAGAGCCTAACTCAAGTCTTGCCTCTAATCTTTTGGTAGTGCTAGTCTTGAGTATCACGTTTGTCGGGGTAGCCGTTGCCTGTTGGACGAGCATATCCCAGGTTGTCTTAATGGACGAGGCACGAGAGGGAGCACAACAGCTTTTTACCATTGCCCTAGATGCGATCGTAGTGCTGGATGAAAAAGGTGTAATTCGCCAGACTAATCCCGCTGCTGAAAGCGTCTTCGGAATAGATATTACTAGGCTAATTGGGTCTTACCTGAACAAATTACTACCCGGATTAGCGGCTCAGCCAGAAGAGTGGCTCAGTCGCAGCGAACAAACTCTCAAGTTGTCCAATGGAGACTCGCGCATCCTTGAAGTTGCCATCTCCGACCGATTCTCTCAAGAAGCTTCCCTTTCCAATCAGGATCTGCAAGAATATGTGGCGATCGTCCGCGATATCACCGATCGCAAACAAGCCCAAGAAGCACTGCAAAAAGCTAATGAGGAACTAGAAATCAAAGTCGAGGAGCGAACATCTGAACTCACCCATACTGTGGAACAATTGCAGAATGAAATTGAAGAGCGCCTGCGGATAGAAGAAAATCTCAGAGCTATGCAAAATCAGATTGTTGTCCAAGAAAAACTAGCTTCTCTGGGCAGTTTAACAGCAGGCATTGCCCACGAAATCAGAAACCCGTTAAACTTTGTCAACAACTTCTCAGAACTTTCTGCTGAATTAACCGAAGAACTGTTTGAAAAAATTGAAAATCAAGCAGAACTTTTAGATCCCGAAACCAGTGAAGATATTGCCGAGCTATTAACCGATCTCACCGCTAATCTTAAAAAAATCAATCAACACGGTCAAAGAGCAGACAAAATCGTTGGCAATATGCTTTTGCATTCTAGGGGACAAAGCGGTCACTGGGAAGCTACAGATATAAATAGTTTATTAGCCGAATATATCAATCTAGCCTATCACGGGATGCGAGCGAAGGAAGCTAATTTTAACATTACCATACAAACCGACTATGACAATGACATTGGCGAAGTAGAGGTCGTGCCACAAGACATCGGCAGGGTTTTTCTTAACATTATTAGCAATGCTTGCTATGCAGTCTATAAAAAGCAGCAAGAAACGGGAGAAGAATTTTCACCGCTGCTTGACGTTAGAACTCGAAATCTTGGTGATGCGATAGAAATCCGCATTCGCGATAATGGCTCAGGTATAAAACCAGAGGTACTAGATAAAATTTTCAATCCCTTTTTTACTACAAAGCCACCTGCTGAAGGTACTGGTCTAGGTCTTTCTATCAGTCACGATGTTGTCGTCCAGCAACATCGAGGAGAACTAAAAGTCGAAACCGCAGTAGGAAATTACACAGAATTTATCATCATATTGCCGAAAAAAATAGTCTGACTTAAGGAGTTAAAAAAATGAAAGTAATGGTTGTAGACGACGAGGAAGATATCCAGTCACTGTTCAAGCAGAAATTTAGGAAAGAAATCAAAGCAGGGCAAATTGACTTTCATTTTTCCCTATCAGCAGAGGCAGCTTTGAACTACTTAGAAAACCAGGAAAAAGCGTCTGTTGTCTTAATTTTATCGGATATTAATATGCCAGGAATGAATGGGCTAGAACTGCTCAAGATTCTCAAAGAAAAGTTTCCAGCTCTCAAAGTCTTTATGATTACTGCTTATGGAGATGAGAGAAATTACCAAACTGCAATAGCTTATGGAGCTGATGACTATATTACTAAGCCTGTTAATTTTGATAGGCTCAAAAATAAAATAATCAACTTGGAGTAAAGTCACACTAAAACATATTTGGTAATTGGTACCTTTCCATCCTCTTCTTCTGCATTCAGGGTTCTACTAGCAACTGAGAGACTAATATGTCAGCAAAAATACTTTTTGTAGATGACGAAGAAACATTAGAATATCTAATTTCCCAGGTATTTAGAAAAAATATCCGCACCGAAGGATGGCAGATTTTTTTTGCTAGTAATGGTGTAGAAGCGCTGGAAAAATTGAAAGAACATCCGGATATGGATCTAGTATTGACCGACCTTAATATGCCTGAAATGGATGGCCTGACTTTACTATCTAGACTTAATCAAATAGACCTACCCCTGAAAACAATAGTTATATCAGCCTATGGCGACATGGAAAATATCAGAAATGCCATGAACTTAGGTGCCTTTGACTTTCTAACCAAGCCGATAGATTTGGAGGATTTAAAGATTACCATCAACAAAACGCTGCGCGACGTGCAACACTTAAAAGAAAACCAGCGGTTGCGGGAATCAGAAGCTCGCGCTAGAGAACAAGCTCAGGATTTACAACAAGGTCTGCAAGAGCTAAAAAAGACCCAAGCTCAACTAATTCAGACCGCAAAAATGTCTTCTTTGGGTCAACTGGTTGCGGGAATTGCTCATGAAATTAACAACCCTGCTAACTTTATCTATGGCAATATTAGCCACGTCAGCGATTATATCCAAAAACTACTGAAGCTGCTAAATCTCTATCAGCAGCAGTACAACCCACCCAGTTCTGAGATTGAAGCTGAAATCAAAGCCATAGATTTAGAATTTATGATAGCAGATTTATCCCAAATTCTGGCTTCGATGAAATGTGGTGTTGACCGTATTCACAAGATTGTTTTGTCTTTACGCAACTTTTCGAGGCTGGATGAAGCTAACATAAAGTCTGTTGATATTCACGAAGGGATCAAAAGCAGCCTCCTGATTTTGGATAATCGACTTCAAGCAACGAAAGCGCGTCCAGAAATTCAAGTGTTTGAGGAGTACGGCAATCTGCCTTTAGTGGAATGCTATGCTGGAGAACTCAACCAGGTATTTATTAACATTTTTTATAATGCGATTGATGCTTTGAATGAGTACAATAAACAACAGTCACTAGATGACATCTTCGCTCGCCAACTCGCCATTACTATTCGTACTGTTCTGCTAGAGGAAAACTCCCGTGTCGTCATTCAAATTCGGGACAATGGGCGGGGAATGACCGCAGACGTGAAAGACCGCATTTATGAACCTTTTTTTACTACTAAGCCTGTAGGTCTGGGTACTGGTTTGGGTCTCTATATCAGCTACCAAATTATAGTGGAGAAGCATGGGGGCGCATTGAAGTGTTTTTCCGAGGTGGGCGAGGGAGCGGAGTTCTGGATTGAAATTCCAATCAGACAAACTAAGGCTGAACTTGAGTTGAGCTAATAAATCGGCCTCTACCTAACGAGATAGCCTATTACAGCCGTCCGGTTTGCAATTGTATAAATCAGCCTTTTCATTACTCCTGCCATAATCTATAATAAAACTTAAAGTATATAAATATTATTCTGCTAAGTTAATTAATCAAAGGGGAAAAAATGTCGTATACAACCGAAAGGGTTCGCAATAGGCCAGCTAAAATATTATTTGTGGATGACGAACCAGATTTAGAATCTTTAATTGCCCAAAAACTTAGAAAAAAGATCCGCACAGGAGAATACGAAGTTTTTTTTGCACGTAATGGCGTAGAAGCGCTTTCAAAGTTGCGAGAGGAGCCGGATATAGATATTGTACTGACAGATATTAATATGCCAGTCATGGATGGTATGGCTTTGCTAGCGAAACTTAACGAGCTAGTTAGTATGGTCAAAACAGTAGTTATATCTGCTTATGGCGACTTGGGCAATATTAGAAAGGCGATGAACGGTGGGGCCTTTGATTTTTTGACTAAGCCTATAGATTTTCAGGATTTAGAAATTACTATTAACAAAACTTTGTCCCACGTGCAACAGTTAAAGGAAAACGAGCGCTCCCGCCAAGAAAGAGAGGAGAAATTGCGGCAATCGGAAGTGCGAGAGCGAGAAAAAGCTATCCAACTAGAAGTCGCAATGCAAAATTTACAGCGCACCCAAGCTCAGCTTATTCAGACAGAGAAAATGTCTAGCTTAGGACAGTTAGTTGCTGGTGTTGCCCACGAAATTAATAATCCTGTTAATTTTATTTATGGCAATTTAACTTATGTCAATGAATACAGTCAGAAGCTATTGGATTTAATCAACCTTTACGAACAGTACGATGCCCACAATCACCCTGAAATCGAAGATTTAATTAAAAACATAGAGCTAGAATTTATCAGAGAAGATCTGCCTAAAATGCTATCTTCGATGAAACTAGGGGCTGAACGTATCCGTCAGATTGTGCTGACGTTGCGGAACTTCTCCCGCCTTGACGAAGCTGACATGAAACCCGTTAATATTCACGACGGCATAGACAGCAGTATAGTCATTTTGCAGAGTCGGCTAAAGCCTAAGCCGGATTGTCCACCTATTCAAATTATTAAAGAATACGGAGATTTGCCGAAAATAGAATGTTATGTGGGTCAGTTGAATCAGGTATTTATGAATTTGCTGAGCAATGCAATTGATGCCTTGAATTACTATGACAAAAAACGCAGCATGGAGCAAATAAAAAACGACCCTAGTACGATTACGATTCATACTTCTATACTGAATCACGATTGGGTAAGAATCAGTGTGAAAGACAATGGGCTGGGGATAACCAGCGAGGTAAGAACCCATCTATTTAGTCCTTTCTTCACAACTAAACCTGTGGGTCAAGGCACTGGTTTGGGATTATCTATTAGCTATCAGATTGTGGTGGAGAAGCACGGCGGAGATTTGAAGTGTTTATCACACCCAACACAGCGGGGTGCAGAATTTGTGATTGAGATTCCCATTAGGCAGAATAATCGGGTAGAGATGAAGGCGAGTTAAGGGGAATTAAACAAAAAATCAGGGGAAAGTGCGGTAAAGTCTATAATCGCGATCGCACTTTCCCAATTTCTCTGTAATGTCTGAAGTCTTCCAAACACCGAACGACCTAGCTAAAGCCCTCGGTAGTAGATTTTGAGTCGTTTGTCAACTGTCAACTTGTCATATTATGTCCGGTCGATTGACCGTAATATCCCGGCCGGGCGGGTTTTTGAGATTGGAGATTGTTGGCAGATATTGGCAGGTTTACCCGCCCCTACTTGATGAAGGGCGAAGCGAAGCGGAGGGAATCGACGGGACATAATATGAGGTGTTGGCGAATCTGACTCTTGAGCCTTGACCAACATTTTTCAATTTTGTTGAGGTAGGTGCGAATAGGGTGGTAGGTACAGCAGTTTACACCCGGCATTTTGAATCAGTTGCTCAATCCTCCCCCCTTTATGGAACGCGGCATTATCCATCACCACCACCTGTCCTGCTGTAAGTACGGGAACCCAACAAATTTCCAGCTTTCGTTTCAAACACTGTTCGATTGCACGCGCCGACGACCGTAAAAGGGGCTATCAAGTTTTGCTGCCATGAGGCATTCGGTATCGTATTCACCCGACCCTCCCGCCGAGAAAGATTTGAGTGTATGGAAGCGTTGCCCTCGTTCATTCACTCGCACAATCATACTGGTTTCGGTTATCCATTCGGTGATTCAACAAGATAAACAATCTTGTCCGGGGATAGGGCGGACAACTCGGCTAAAAAAGCTTGCCGCTTGGCTTCATCCCGCTCTGGGAATCCCATAGGTCTTTTTTTTGAGCACGAGCCAACTTTTTTCGACGCCCGTGAAATAGTGCGATTGCTAATGCGATCGTCCCAAAGTTTTGCCATCTCCACTTCGGTTTTATCCCCATGCTTCTTAGCTTGCCTCGCGGAATTTTTCCCAGTCGGTAATAAGAGCGATTATATTAGGATATAAGAATTTACAAATTTTAATGTTCAGGGTTAAAAATGTGCGATATAAACACAACGTAAACGAAAACTATGTTTTGACAGGTTGTCATGGATACACAAAAGTTAGTTGCGGCAATAGAAGCTGAAATAGAGAAAGAGGGTCGATTGCCTGAAGACAAAATCTTCCTCAAGCTTTTAAAAGAGATTTGGCAGGTGGATTGGACGGTATCTCCCTACGATGTGTGGACTCACATGATCGAGTGGGACGTTCCTTATTTTCTGCGCTTTATGGGAATGGACGAAGGAGATGAGGGGGCGGAAGAGCAATTAATCCAAGATTGGATCGCATCAAGGGCACAGTTACGAGCTACAACTACCGGATCTGATTGGAAACAGCGAGTCGCTGCCTTGATGAACGATGTTAATCACTTGAGGCTCAGTGTAAGGCAAGATGCCTAAATTCCAGTAAAGTTATGGCGGCGTAGCGTTTAGTCTTGCATGGCCCTATCGGCTTCTCTTCTACCTTCTAAGGGTTGTAGGTGCAGTTGTAGCGGTTATAAATCGTAATATCATGTCCGTTCAATTAACCATGATTCCTGTAGGGGTTCCCCTCGCCAAGATATTGAATATAAACGGGAAAACCTGTAAACCCGCGCCGGGCTTGAATCGCGGTCAATCGATCGGACATGATATCACTGTCCCGGACTGGCACGTGGTGAGGCGCGATCGCGCCTTCACCACGTGCCAGTTGCGTAAGTTTTGAACTAATAATTAATGACTAATGACTAATGATTATCTTCCTCCGACTACAACATTTTTAATCCGCAAATGGGGGCCGCCGACACTTACGGGCAAACCGCTTTGGCCGCCTTTGCCGCAACCGCCGTAGGCATAAACCGAGTCATTTCCTATAGACTCAATATCCTTTAAAGTCTGAAATACATTGCCGCTTAAAGTGACATCGCTGACCGGTTCGGCCAATTTTCCGTCGCGAATCATGAACCCTTGAGCCGCCGCAAAGGTAAACATTTCGCCGTTGGTTTGTCCTCCCAACATCCGCACTGCATAAACTCCTTCGTCAATGTCGGCAACCATTTCGTCAAAAGAATTTTCGCCAGACTCGATCGCAGTATTAGTCATCCGCACCAAAGGCATAAAAGTAGCGCTCAAAGCCCGGGCATTTCCCGTCGGACTTTCGCCCATTTTTCCCGCAGTCTCGCGATTGTGCATCCGAGCGGCTAAAACTCCATTTTTAATTAAATGCTTGCACTGAGCCGGCACGCCTTCGTCGTCGTATTTCAAAGTTCCCGGCAATCCCGGCACAGTTGCGTCGTCTATTACATTCAATTGTTCGATCGCCACAGGCTTGCCCAAAGTCAACAATTCCTGCATTTTCGGGTTTTCGTAAATGCCGTCTGCTTCCGACAAATGCCCGAAAGCTTCGTGAATAAACACCCCAGACAAATAAGGGTCTAAAATCACCGGATACTGACCGCCTTTCACCGATTTTGCCTCTAGTTGACTGACAGCTCGAACGGCCGCACCTTTAACACGATCTTCAATATTTGTCAACACATCGTAATCCGATCGCGAGTGAATGGACTCAAACCCTTGGCGGACGACACCGCCCTCGCCGCGGGCGATCGCCCCGAAACGCCCGGTCACGTCCAAGCGCTCTTGAGCGATGCAAGTGCCTTGAGAATTCACAAAATAAGTAACCCCGAATCTGTCGCTGTAACCGGCCACTGTCGTCTGAATTCGCGGGTCGTAATCTAACAGCAACTGGTTGTAAGATTCGAGCAATTTCCGCTTTTCGGCTAGAGTAATAGAGCGCGGGTCGCGGCCCAATTCCACCGCTACATAATCTTGAATCGGGGTGACATCTGCTAGTAGAGTTTTTTCGCTGCCAACCAAACGAGACTGCACTACAGCTTCTTCAATGCGGTCTTTTAACTCAGCTAAACCGTTAAAAGTGACAAAACTCCAGCCGCCTTTGTGACAGGCGCGGATGCCGCCGGCGAGACTGAAACTCCGATTGACAGCATCTAACTGAGGGCCGCGAAAACTAATCGCAGTTGACTCGCTTTGTTCGAGGCGAACTTCCAGATAATCCACGCGATCGCGGTAAGGTGCGATCGCTTCCATCAACTGTTCTTGCATCAAATTGCCCCTATGAATGATTAGCCGTAGCGCTGAAAAAAATTATTGCTAACCCTATTTTAGCTAATAACTCCCGTATTTCGGGTGCGCGCTCCGCACCGCTGCGGTGTGGCACGCACACCCTACCCGATAAATGGCGAGTCAACCAATTTTAGATTTTAGATTTTAGATTTTAGATCGATCCGTCCTGAGTCTGCGAAGGAATGAATCCGCCGGGGGCTTATGACCGCATTACTTTCGGTCAGTCGGTTTGAGATTTAAAACCTTGTCCGCAGAATAGATGGTTAGGAATGAGAATTAAATAACTTACAATGCCTGATAGTTCTTGTGGGATGGGCGTCCCGCCCGTCCTTTCCGGACGGGCGGGACGCCCACCCCACTTTCCTTGTGTAAATTATTTAATTCGCGATCCTTAGAGGCAAGCCGATCGCCGATGTTCGGAGGGCGTCCTAGAAGACCCAAAACTCGCGCTCGCTTGCGAAAAGTCCGGTATCCCCGAAATCTTGCATGTGCTCAGAGAAATCGAACTAAACTAAATCTATCTAAAGACGTAAAAAAATACCTTAACCCCCGGCAGATGGAATACTTTAAGGTTAAAAAATTCCAAATTTCACCGTATTTAGCAGGTATTTCGGCATCAATAGCAATTTTGATCGGAGTTGGCATTTTAGATCGATCGGAACAGCGGCGGTTTTTTGAGTACAACCGCGCTAGCGCCCTCGATCGGCTCAGCACAGTCCGTTCTAAGCTGGAAGGCTCTTTGAATGCCCGACTGTTTTTGATGCGGGGTTTGGGGGCTTACCTTTCCAACAATCCAAATATCACCGAAGCCGAGTTTGCAGCGACGGCGAGAATTCTGATCGCACAGCAAGCCGGCATTCGCGCCATAACTTTAGTTAAAGGCACGACGGTCGCTTATATTTACCCGCGGAAGGGAAATGAATCGACGATCGGCGTTGACTTGACGGCGCTACCCGAACAGCGGCAAATGGTCGAAGAGGTCATCAACACTAGAAAAACTTTGCTTGCCGGGCCCGTGAAATTATTGGAGGGGGACGAGACGTTCATCAGCCGATCGCCGATTTTTCTCACTCCCTCGGGTGCCGAGCCCGAAACAGGAGTTTACTGGGGCTTGACAGGCCTGATCATCGACAAAAATTCCTTAATTGAGGAAGCAGGACTTAACGACTCCTCAGCGAAGCTGCAATACGCTCTGCGGGGCAAAGACGGGAGAGGAGCATCCGGCGCATTGTTTTTCGGTGACAGGTCAATTTTTCAGCAGAATCCCGTGATTGTGGAAGTGACTTTGCCCAACGGTTCCTGGGAGTTGGCAGCAATTCCGGCGGGGGGATGGCCTGCGAATTCGCCGTTTCGGGGGTTCCTGCTTTTTGGAGGCGAGTTGCTGGCAGTTTTGAGCGGGGTAGCGGTTTTTAGCTGGGCGTACAGCCGTGCGAAACTGCGTTCGAGCGAAGCTAAGTACCGGCAACTCGTTGAGAATGCTAACAGCGTGATTGTGCAGTTAGACAGTGAAGGCAAGATTACTTTTTTTAACGAGTTTGCTGAAGTTTTTTTCGGGTATTCAGAAGCAGAAATCATCGGCAAAAATGCGATCGGCACAATCATACCGAAAACAGATTTATCAGAAAGTGACCTCGCGGCAATGATTCGAGACTGTTTGGCACAGCCGGAAAAATACTTCCAACAGGAAAAGGAAAACATCCGCAGGAATGGAGAAAGGGTGTGGATAGCGTGGACAAATAAACCTTTACTAGATGCGAAGGGAAATTTGGCAGGACTGCTTTGTATCGGGACGGATATTAGCGATCGCAAACAAGCTGAAATCGCCCTGCAAGCTTCAGAATCAGAATTGCGGGCCTTGTTCGCTGCGATGAACGACGTAATTTTTGTCATCGATCTTGAGGGACGTTATTTAAAAATTGCGCCCACAAATCCCAAATTTTTATACAAACCGCCGGCGGAACTTATAGGCAAAACTCTGCACGAGATCATGCCACCAGAAACAGCAGATTTTTTCTTCAGTCAAATTCAACTTACCGCCGACACAAAACAGACCCATTCCATAGAATACAGCCTGCCAATTAACAACCAAGAAGTTTGGTTTGTCGCTAACATTTGGCCCATGCAGGAAAACACTGTTATTTGTATAGCCCGCGATATTACCGAGCGCAAGCAAGCTGAAAATTGGTTGACCGGTCAAAAACAAATTTTAGAAATGATTGCTAAGGGCGATCCTCTGGGCGATACTTTAAATACTTTAGTTGAAATAATCGAACAGCAATCTAGAGAAGTCATAGGTTCGATTTTGCTTCTAGCTCCAGACGGCAAACATTTGCTGCACGGAGCCGCGCCCAGTTTGCCCGACAGTTACAATGCTGCTATTCATGGCAGAGCCATCGGCCCGGATGCAGGCTCCTGCGGCACTGCTGCCTTTACCCGCCAACAGGTGATCGTTACAGATATTGCCAGCGATCCTTTGTGGAAAAATTATCGCGATTTAGCATTGAGTTTTGGACTGAGATCTTGCTTGTCTACTCCTATTTTCTCATCTCAGGGTCAAGTTTTGGGAACTTTTGGAATGTATTATTCCCAACCGCGGTACCCCAAAAAAATCGATCTGCAATTGATTGAAGCCGCGATGAATTTAGCAGGAATTGCGATCGAACGCAAACAAGCAGAAGAAAGTCTCAAAAAACTCAATCAAGAGCTAGAAAATAGAGTCAAACAGAGAACTGCTCAATTGATGCAAACTGAAGAACGGTGGCAGTTAGCACTCAAAGGCAACAATGACGGAATTTGGGACTGGAACTTGCAAACAGGGGAAGTGTTCTTGTCCGAGCGATTTAAGGAAATCACCGGATACGAAAATAGCTCAATTCTAGATTACTTGGACGAATGGAAAAGGGGCACGCATCCCGAGGATTTAGTCTTAGTACTGCAAGCTCTCCAAGACCATTTAAACAAGAAAACGCCGCATTACATCATCGAATACCGCTGCTGGTGCTACAACAGCTCCTACAAATGGATACTCAGTCGGGGACAAGCTTTGTGGGACGCATCTGGAACAGCAGTCCGCATGGTTGGTTCAATTACTGACATCACGGAGCGCAAACAAGCAGAGGAAGCACTGCGGGAAAGCGAGGCAAAATTCCAAAAGCTGTCTGCTAATTTGCCGGGAATAATTTATCAATTTTTGCTGCGTGCAGATGGATATTCCTGTTTTCATTACATAAGTCCTGCTTGCCGAGAACTTTTTGAGTTAGAACCCGAAGATGTTCTGCAAAATGCGGCTTTGATCAGAAATTTGATTCATCCCGACGACCTCCAAAAGCATGACGAATCTGTTGCTATTTCTGCCCAGACTTTGCAACCTTGGCAGTGGGAAGGACGGATGGTGCTACCTTCAGGCAAGATTCGCTGGTTTCAGATAATGTCGCGTCCTGAAGCTAAAGAAAACGGCGCTGTTCTTTGGGACGGCATCGCCGTTGATGTTACCGATCGCAAAGAAGCTGAGTTAGCTTTGCAAGAAAGCCAGCAGTTCATTAAAAAAGTAGCCGATGCTACTCCCGGTATTTTGTATCTCTACGACTTGGAAGAACAGCGAAATATCTACACTAATACTTCAATGTTCGCGCTTTTGGGCTATACCAGCGACAGCATTACAGCGATGGATTCGCCACTCATTCCTCAGTTAGTACACCCGGAAGATTTGCAGAAAATTATCAAATATCACGCTAGCTTTGTAGGAATTGAAGATGGCGAAACTATGGAGATTGAGTACCGGATGCGGGCAGCATCGGGTCAGTTTTTGTGGCTGCAAAGTCGGGATACTATTTTTAGTAGGAATGCTGACGGTCAGGCTAAGGTAATAATTGGAGTTTCTCAAGACATTACGACTCGGAAGCAAGCAGAATCAGCACTGCGACAAAGCGAGGCGCGAGAAAGAGAAAAAGCTCGAGATTTAGAGTCAGCGCTGCTGGAATTGCGCTCTACTCAAACTCAGCTCATTCAAACTGAAAAAATGTCTTCTTTGGGGCAATTAGTGGCAGGCATAGCTCACGAAATTAATAATCCCGTTAACTTCATTCACGCTAACATCGATTATCTCAAACAGTATACAAAACAGTTGCTAGATCTGGTGAGTCTTTACGAACAGGAGTATCCTGAACCTAATTCAAAAATTGTCAATCGCATTCAAGAGATAGATTTGAATTTCATGGCTGAGGATTTAAGAAAAGTTGTGGGTTCGATGCAGGTAGGAACCGAGCGCATCCGGCAAATTGTGTTGTCCCTCAGAAATTTCTCGCGGCTGGACGAATCGGCAATGAAGCCGGTCGATATTCACGCGGGAATAGAAAGCACTTTGTTAATTTTGCAGCACCGCTTGAAGAGTCGAGACAGCCGCCCGGAAATTGAAGTAATTAAGAAGTTCGGGAAACTGCCGCCGGTCGAGTGCTATGCGAGCCAACTGAATCAGGTGTTTATGAATATTATTGCTAATGGAATTGATGCTATTGAAGAACGATATCAAAAGTTATCGGTTCCACGATCGCAGATCGAGAACGGCCGGATTGTTATTTTCACTGGTCTAACGGCCCAGAAGACTGCGATCGTGGAAATTTCGGACAACGGTACGGGGATTCCCGAGGCGATAGTCGATCGAATTTTTAACCCGTTTTTTACTACAAAACCAGTCGGGAAAGGTACGGGGTTGGGAATGTCTATCGCCCACTCGATTGTGGTGGAAAAGCACAAGGGGAAGATTGAGTGTATTTCGTCGATAGGATGCGGAACGACTTTTCAGATTGAGATTCCGATCCACAAAGTGTATAAAGACTAGGATGCGTCAGTAGATTTGAGATTTGAGATTTGAGATTTGAGATTTGAGATTGACTCGACAGTAGTAGGGTGCGTCAGCAGTTCTTGATTTTCAGGCCCGCAGCGATAGGCTGAGGCACCCTACAAATTAACGACTAAGATAGATTGAAGCTGCTAAGGAAGCGGTGCTGCATCAAACCTTTAATTGTATAAAAATTGACATGATGGGATTAATCCTCGAAGCGCTCGAAGCAATGGGACAGAATGTCCGCTGGATGTCTTGGAATTTGTTTTTGAGTTTAGTACCGCTGGCCCTGAGTTTTTGGCTGTTCCGCAAACCCCGATCGCGCTGGCTGCTGTGGGCTACGGCCTTTCTCTTGGGCGCTACTTTTTTGCCCAGCACGCGCCATGTTTTGGCCTATCTGAAGCACATTGTGCAAGATGTGGGCAAAACTTACGTTTTAGGGGCGATCGCGATTACGCTGGCACTGATGGCTGTAGACATCTGGGTACTGCGGCAGCGCGGAGTTCGCTCTCTCCGCTGGTGGGGCGGTTTTTTCTGGTTTATCGCATTTTTGCCCAATGCGCCCTACGTTTTAACTGATATCATTCACCTGATCGAGCAGATTAAAGAAGGGAATTCGGTGTGGACTGTGACTCTAGCTTTGATCCCGCAGTATCTGGCGTTTATGCTGATCGGGTTTGGGGCTTACGTGCTCTCGGTGATGAATTTGGGTTACTATTTGAAGCAACAGAGTTGGAGTAAATTTATCCTGGCAACGGAGATAACTATACACGCACTTTCGGCGATCGGCATTTATTTAGGGCGATTTATCCGCTTCAACAGTTGGGACATTCTGACTAACCCCGATGCGCTGGTTAACACCGTAATGAACGATTTGATTGGCAAGCGTCCGGTTTTAGTAATGGCTGTAACCTTTTTAGTAATTGCTGGTTTGTATTGGGTAATGAAACAAGTAATTTTAGGAGTTAGCCAGCGATTTTACAGGAGCCAATCGCAGTCCGAGTTGTCCCCCGAAAGCGCGAGTTCTTCCAGCTAGAATGATTTGAGATTGGCTCCACAACTCACGTCCAAACTTTTTTGCTCTCCCGCCCGCCGAATTTCTATACAAGTGTAGCAACAGCCCTGACGATGAGGAAGTTCTTAAGTGTTGAAACTCTTGCTTTTATTGTATAGTGCATAGATGCCTTCAGCTCCGACTGCCGAAAGACTAATGCTATATCAGTCTTTCGGTAATACCCAATTGTTAGCTAAACTCTTGAAGAAATTACTGCGGCAATGGGTAATAAAACTTGATATGTTAGAACAGTCGAAGTAGTTTTGTAAAAAGTAAAGATGAATCGATTTGACCGTCATTTGTGGGAAAGATTTATTGCGATCGCCCAACCTTACTTTTATCCTTTAGAGCCGGGAGGCGGCAGAATTTTTTTAGGACTAGTGGCGCTGTTGTTGATATTTCTGTTCGCTGCGATGTTTGTGGCTGTCAGTATTGTCAGTTTAGGTGCTCAAGTCTTATTTCCAGACGCTTTTAACGGGGTTGCCGCTGGCTTAGCTACTTTGATTAAAGGGATTATCTACTCACCGAAAATTGCGATCGTTGGTTTAATGCTAATTCTCCCAATGGCTGCTTTTGTCTTTTTCAGAAGCAAGTTGATACCGCGCTGGAAGCAGTGGACAATGTTAGCTCTGCTGCTATTTTTGTCGCTGTCAGTTAGCGGGATTAACGTAGTAATTAGCTACATTGGTAACTTTTTTACGACATCGCTTGCGGAAAAGGATCAGACCACTTTTTGGCGCTTTATGTGGGTTTATGCTGGAGTTTTTATCATCGGTACTCCGATAGTGGTTGTTTACCGCTATACCCAAGATAAACTGGGACTGTATTGGCGAGAGTGGATGACTGATAGTTTTCTGGATAGATATTTTCAAAACCGCGCTTATTACGAAGTAAATTCTCAGAAGGACATCGACAATCCAGACCAGCGAATCGCTGAAGATATCAAATCATTCACTAGCACGAGCTTGGATTTTTTGCTGCTGATGTTGGGAGCAGTTATTGATGTTATTTCTTTTACGGGTATTCTGTGGTCTATTTCTAGAAGTCTTTCGATCGGACTAATCATTTATGCTGTCTTTGGCACGGCAGTAATGGTAATTTTTGGCAAAAGGTTGATAGTTTTGAACTTCAATCAGCTCCGCAAAGAAGCTGACTTTCGCTATGGCTTGGTTCACATTCGGGACAATGCAGAATCAATTGCTTTTTACCGGGGAGAAGCACAGGAATCTGTTCAGGTGAAACACCGATTTTTAGAAGCAGTTAGGAACTTTAATTTGCTAATTGGCTGGCAGCGTAATCTGGAATATTTTACACGCAGTTATAGATATGCAACTTATATTATTCCCTCTTTGTTTCTGGCTTCTATCTACTTTGCAGGTGAGATCAGATACGGCGATATTACTCAAGCTGAATTTGCTTTCCGTCAGGTTTTAGAGGCATTTTCTTTGGTTGTATATCAGATTGAAAGCTTGAGTGCTTTTGCAGCGGGAATTAATCGTCTAGCTACGTTTAATGAGTCTTTAAAAGATGAAAAAAAAGCTGTTGAACTCGAAGTCAGGACAATCGATACAGTTATAGGTTCGCAGTTGACGCTGGAACACGTTACTTTAGATACTCCGAAGCATCAAAAGACTTTAATTAGCGATTTGTCGGTAGGCGTGTCGCCAGGGGAAGGACTGTTAATTGTCGGTCAAAGCGGTGCTGGGAAGAGTTCTTTGCTGCGAGCAATTGCGGGTTTGTGGGAATCGGGAACGGGCCGTTTGGCGCGGCCGGAACTAGGAGAAATGCTGTTTTTGCCGCAGCGTCCTTATATGATTTTGGGTAGTTTGCGATCGCAACTTTTGTATCCCAATACCAGCAGCGAGGTTGATGAGGAAAAATTGCGCCGCGTTTTGGCATCAGTAAATTTAGCAGATTTGCCGGACAGATTGGGCGGTTTTGATGCGGATTTAGATTGGGGTGAGATTTTGTCGCTGGGAGAACAGCAGCGTTTAGCTTTTGCTAGATTGTTATTGACGGAACCGAAATACGCTATTTTGGATGAGGCGACAAGTGCTTTGGATTTGAAGAACGAGCAACATTTATACGAGCAGTTGCAAGCCACTAAAACTACGTTTGTGAGTGTCGGTCACCGATTGAGTTTAGTGAAATATCACCAGCAGGTTTTGGAACTTGTGGGCGATGGAAGTTGGAGGCTCCTTTCGGCGCAAGAATACCGCGCTAGTGCGAAGGTTTTTGGGTGATATAGCCCTGCTTTCAGGGAGTGTAAATTTACCCGGTTGTGGGGAAAGCGGTGGGTGGAGGCGCGGTTGGAGATTGATAGTTGGGTTCTGCAGATTAATCGCCGCGCCTCCACCCTATAATAGGTTCTACTAAAGTTGTATTCTTTTTTTGAAGTGGTATCACGATCGATCGTTTGGTATAAATATCTAAAACTGCCCAAACAAAAAGCAAGCTGAACTTTGGCGGATTCGATTTAATTGCTCGCCCGCGAGAACTCACAGAATATAATAGAAGATAGATTTTTAGTACAGGCGAGATTCCTACCTTGACTACTCCGATTCCTCAAAACTTTGTGCAAACGATCGCCAAGGAGCGCGGCGTCACAGATGCCGAGTTAGAAACAGTCTTTATGGCTCTCGACGGTCAATCTACAGCGACAATTGCAACCAAGCTTGGCATTAGCGACATCGCGGTTCGCAAAAGACTCGGCGAAGTTTACAAAAAGTTTCAGATCGGGGGGAACGGCCCTGGAAAGCTTTCGGAATTGAGGCATCAGTTGCTGTTTTCATACCACGCCGATCGGGGAACGAGCGATTTTAGTCGAGGTAAAGGATCTCTATTCAACCTGGCGGCCGCGGGGCGACAGCAAGATTGGGGTCAAGCACCGGATGTTTCGGTTTTTTACGGACGGACCGAAGAATTAACTGCTTTAAAGCAGTGGATCGTCTCAGATAATTGTCGCTTGGTAGCGCTGCTGGGTTTGGTTGGTACCGGCAAAACAACTCTGTCGGTGCAGTTGGCAACACAGGTACAGAATGAGTTTGATTTTGTGATTTGGCGATCGCTGCGATCGACACCACCACCATTCGACTTCATAAGTAACTTAATTGAACTTTTTTCTAACCAACAAAAACCAGATCTGCCGTTAGCGGAACCATCGAAGAGGATCGACCTCAACGGCAAAATTTCGCGCTTGGTCGAGTATCTGCGCAAGCACCGCTGTCTGCTAATTTTAGACGATTTTGAAGCGGTTCTCAGACCCGAAGAACTAGCGGGACACTACCGCGAAGGCTGTGAAGGATATCGAGATTTAATTGTGCGGCTCTGTGAAGTCAATCACAATAGCTGTGTAGTGCTAGTTAGTTCGGAAGAACCTACGGAACTGGCTTTGCTGGGGGGAGAAAAAGTGCGGTCTTTAAAACCTGCGATTTCCGAGGAAATTGCCCGGCAAATTTTCCAAGAAAAAGGTTTATCCGCTCAAGATCGAGAGTGGAAAATCTTGTTATCCCGGTACGGAGGCAATCTGTTGGCGTTAAAGATTGTAGCGACAACAATTCAGGAGTTTTTTGAGGGGAATGTTTTAAAGTTTTTGGAAGCAACGGCGTTATTTATTGAAGAACATATCAGCAATTTGCTGGCCCAACAGTTCGATCGGATGTCGAGTTCTGAACAAGAGATTGCCTACTGGATGGCTATTGCTCAAAACCTGATTTCTCTGGCGACTTTGCGAGAACAGATGTTGGTCAGTTCCTCGCTTTCGGATTTGCTGAAAAATCTTGATTCTCTGGGTCGTCGGTCGCTGATTGACAAAATCAGTGAGGGCGGGGAAACAGTTTTTATGCTTCAGCCTTTGATCGTGCAATATGTGACCGACCGATTAGTCGATCAGATTCGAGCGGAGGTTTTGGAGACGGTGAAGACGCAAGAAATAGAAAGAATGGGGCTGTTGAAAACTCACAATTTGAGCGTCTATATTGCTAAAGGAGAAAGGGGGAAAGAGGCTCGAAACCGCTCTATTTTAGAATCTGTTAAAAATCGATTGCAAGTGTTGTTTTTGAAGACTACAGGCTTTGAAGAACCGCTCAATATCTTGAAGAAAGTTGCCTCCGATCTGGAGGATAAATCCATGCTTGAGGTGGGATATGCTAGGGAGAATCTGGCGGCAATTATTTCGGAACTTCAGTCTTAACAAAAAAACAAAAAAGCGATCGCCCTTTGACAAAAGCGATCGCCCAATTTTCAACACAAACAGAATTCGATAAAATTATTTGACAATTCCAAAAAGGGATGCAGATTCAGACCCTGTAATTTTGCCCAAAGTCGGAGCTTTTTGAGCTTGGGCAATTTTGGGAACCAAAAATCCCTTCGCATAAATCTGAGGATTGTCCTGAGCGATTTGGATGTAAGATTGGCGGACTGTGGCATTCACCGCCACAGTTTTCGCGTCGTAGACTTGCATCGCCATTTTGGGATAAAAACCAATGCCGACAATCGGTATCAAAAAGCAAAATGCGATCGCCACTTCCCGAGGTTTAGCATCAATAAACGGTGCATCACCAGGCAAAACGCAACTATTACCAAAACAAACCGCTTCATCCAGATTGTTTCTCTGATTCTGCAAATTTAGATCCTCAAGGTCGCAAGCCGCCAGTCTCCCGCAGTTGTAAAATAATTGTCGCAGCATCGAGAGCAAATAAATCGGCGTCAAAATCAGTCCCACTGCCGCCAGGAACACTGTCACCGCGCGGAAAGAACCGCTGTACATATCGCTAGTTGCGACGCCGACAAACACTGACAATTCGCTAGCAAAACCGCTCATTCCGGGGAGTGCCAAGGATGCCATCGCGCCTGCGGTAAACAAGGCAAACACTTTCGGCATGACTTTTCCAATCTCGCCCATCTCGTCCATGATCATTGTATGGGTGCGATCGTAAGTAACGCCAGCCAGGAAAAACAATACTGAGGCGATTAAACCGTGGGAAATCATTTGCAACAGCGCCCCGTTGATTCCCAAATCCGTGAAGGAAGCAATACCCAACAACACGAATCCCATGTGAGAAATCGACGAATTCGCTAAGCGGCGCTTCATGTTTGATTGGCCGAAGGAATTCAGCGCGCCGTAGATAATATTGACTACGCCGAGCACCGCCATAATCGGTGCAAAGTAAACGTGTGCTTGGGGAAGAAGTTCCAAATTCAGCCGAATGAGTCCGTATCCGCCCATTTTCAGCAATACGCCGGCCAGAATCATCGACACGGGAGAAGATGCTTCACCGTGGGCATCCGGTAGCCAAGTGTGGAAGGGGAAAATCGCCAGTTTCACACCGAAGGCAATTAACAATCCCGCATAAAGCAGTAATTCTAAACCCAGTGGGTAGTCCTTCAAGCCTAGTTCTACCATGTCGAAGGTGGGGGTGCCTCCGCCGTAGAATGCCATTGCTAAGGCAGCTATCAAAATAAAGATGGAAGCGCCTGCGGTGTAAATCAAGAATTTGGTAGCTGCGTAGCGGCGGTTTTGTCCGCCCCAAATCGAGATTAGCAGGTACACCGGAATTAGTTCTAGTTCCCAGACAATGAACAGCAGCATGATGTCTTGGGCGACGAACACTCCTATCTGTGCGGAGTACATCACCAGCATTAAGAAGTAGAAGAGTCTCGGCTTGCGATCGACTTCCCATGCAGCAAAAATAGATAGCGTCGTCACCAATCCCGCCAACAGTACCAGCGGAACTGACAGTCCGTCAACGGAAACAGACCAGTTGAAGCCTAAAGAAGGTATCCAGGAATATTGTTCTACGATTTGGAAACTAGAGATACTCGGATCGTAATGAGTCCAAAACACCCAGCACATTAATACAAAATCTGCAATACCTACGCCTAGCGCATACCAGCGGACGGTTTTGCCGTCTGTATCGGGCAGAAAAGGGATTGCGAGGGAAGCTAGCAGGGGTAGGATGACAATTGCGGTCAGCCAAGGAAATTGATCCGCTATCATGATAGTGAGAATAAATACTTAGTTGGAAGTTACCAAGATTATAATACTAAATTTAATCAAAAATTAAGATTTGTAAATAAATCTTTTTTTTTTTGAAATCTGCGGAGTAAATCCGCTAAACACAACTTGCTGCAAAAGTCAAGAAGTTTTGCAGTTATGAGTCAGGAGTCAATCGATTTTAGATTTTAGATTTTAGATTTTAGATTGACTTGCGCGAGATAAATGCTCTTTCTTGAGGATTTTCGATTTTCGATTTGGGATTGATTCCACGGATCGATCGCGTGGCGGGTACCATCTAGGAATTCTTGGTCAGGAGTCATGAGTCGCAGTTTAGCGGTTGACAATTACCGATGACCGATTACTCTGTTGCCATGCAGTGCAAAAGTGTGGTAAACATTCAGCTCGATCGCGATAAAGTCAAGAGCCGATCGGCAAAAGATGCAATTAAAGGGAGATACGCCAATTGCGATCGCCATTTTTCCGGTATTCCCCCCTCCCCGTAAAAAGCCCCCGCCAACTGTCCGTAAACCGCACCAGTAGTATCCGCGTCGTCGCCCAAATTCACAGCCAACAAACAGCCTTCGGCAAAAGAAGAACTGTTGTAAAACGCCCAAAGTGCCGCCTCCAAAGACTTGACAACATAACCCGTACCTTTAATTTCAGGAGGTTGTCGCAATTTAAAAGAACCCGCCGCAATCTCATCAATCTCTGCTACCAGCGGATTTGCTGCCCAATAGCCAGAAATCGGACAATATCTTTCCGAAAGCAACACATCTTTAGCAACCCCATTCACAGCCCCCGCAATTAAAGCACCAAAATAGCGGCAAGCATCCACACAAGTAGCAGCACCGTGAGTAGTTCGAGAACTTTCTCCCGATTTTTCTATTACTTCTAAAGGATTTTTAGCATAAAACAAAGGCACCGGAGCCAAGCGCATAATCGAACCATTTCCAGCCGTCCCAGCATCCGTAGAACCGCAGAAAGGTTTTCCTGTATTTTTAAACTCCCAAAGTGCTTGTTGAACCGTATTGCCAATATCAAAACATTCACCCGTACTGCTCAAATGTCCGTCTCGCTGCCACTTCAAATATGTTTCTAACTGATGGACTGGATCGAAACCTTGTTTCTCAATCAAACTTTGAGCCAAACAAAGCGCCATCGAAGTATCATCAGTCCACTCGCCCGGTTGCAGTCGAAACGGGCCGCCGCCAACCATATCGTTAATAGGCGCAAACGTTCCGGGGGGATGGAACTCTAAACTTGTTCCCAAAGCATCGCCAACTGCTAAACCTAGAAGACTGCCGCGATAACGTTCTATTTGTTGCATATAGTAATTAGGAATTGGTCATGGGGAATTGGTAATGGGTAATGGGGAATTGGTAATGGGTAATTCAGGATTTATGCACCGATCGAAGAAACCGGGTTTTTTACCGAATTTGCGGGTTGCAACGAAGTATTTTTGTAAAAAAACCCGGTTTCTAGACCCCCATGCGTAAGTCCGATAATTCTCTAAAGTGCGTGCGGAGTGTCCTGGTAATGACGAATGACTAATGACTAATGACCACTCAGGCTAATATTGATGTTAACCTGTCCCTACCAGAGATCAAACTGTCCCATGACACCCGATGCCTCCGCCGCAGCCGCTGCTGCCGCCCCTCAATTAACACCCGAAGTCAGCTTAGAGTTGCAAGTCCGACTCAAGACAGAAGATGGACAGCTACTGTTGCTACTCCCCCCAGAAACCAACAGCGAACCCGCAACAGCTTCCGCCTCGACTTGGACTGAACTTTGGCAGCAGCTAAAAGTCAGGCTGAATGCAGGAGAACGCTTTTGGCAGCCAAACGCAGAAGTACAATTGATGGGGAGCGATCGACTTTTAGATATCCGCCAACTGCAATCCATCGCCGATGCCCTCTCCGAAGTGGAACTGCAACTCAAACGAGTCCACACCAGCCGCCGCCAAACCGCCGTAGCAGCAGCAACGGCAGGTTATTGTGTAGAACAGCAGCCTCCGGTTTCTCCCCTGAATAAAGCCGCAGCCGAAAAACCGCAATCGCTGGCGGAACCTTTATATTTGCAGATGACAGTGCGATCGGGCGTAGAAATTCGGCATCCAGGTACGATCGTACTTTTGGGAGACGTAAATCCCGGCGGTTCAGTCATCGCCGGAGGCGATATCCTAGTTTGGGGCCGTTTGCGAGGTGTCGTGCACGCCGGTGCCGGTGGCAACACCAAAAGTGTGATTATGACCTTGCAGATGGAACCGATGGTGATTAGGATTGCTAAGTATGTTGCCAGAGGTCCAGAAACCTCACCCGCTCAGTTTTTCCCGGAAGTCGCCTACGTGACGCCTCAGGGGATTAGGATCGGCAGAGCCTCTGATTTTGACAAATCGCAGTTAATCGGGGGTAATGAATAATGGGTAATTGGTTATGGGGAATGGGTAATTAGTCATTTGTGATGGGTAATTAGTAATGGTAATTAGTAATACTATTTCTCTTTCAAGCCTGCACTTGATAATTTGGGTAGGGGCTAAGCTTGTCACTAAAGGACGATGTAAAATTTAAGTGCAGATTCAGAGAAAATCGGTAGAACAAGAAGAGTTAGTTATTAGGTGTGAATGTTGAGTTAATTCACTGAATAACAGATTGCTGCTAAATTACCAAAGAATAATTCCTAATTCTCAACCAACAATAAAATCGATTGCCCATTACCAATTACCCCTTGCCAATTCTCAATTCCCAGTTACCAATAAATCTAAAATCGCTTATGGCTCGCATTATTGTTGTTACATCAGGGAAAGGCGGGGTAGGAAAAACCACCTCCACAGCTAATCTCGGCATGGCTTTAGCTAAGCGGGGGCGCAACGTTGCCGTAATTGATGCCGATTTCGGTCTCAGAAATTTAGACTTGCTGCTGGGCTTAGAAAACCGCATTGTTTACACGGCATTAGAAGTTCTCGCAGGAGAGTGCCGGTTAGAGCAAGCTTTGGTGAAAGATAAGCGGCAGCCGCGCTTGGTGCTGTTGCCGGCTGCACAAACTCGGATGAAAGATGCCATCAGCGCCGAGCAAATGAAGCAGCTTGTGGGGATGTTGGGAGCAAAATACGACTATATTTTGATCGACTCTCCTGCTGGAATTGAACAAGGTTTTCAAAATGCGATCGCCCCGGCTCAAGAAGGCATCATTGTTACCACTCCCGAAATCGCTGCTGTCCGCGATGCCGATCGAGTCATCGGCCTGCTGGAAGCCAACAACGTCAAGAAAATCAACCTGATCGTCAACCGGATCAGACCCGCAATGGTGCTGGCAAATGATATGATGTCGGTGCAAGACGTGCGGGAAATCCTCGCCATTTCGCTGTTAGGCGTCGTTCCCGACGACGAGCGCGTCATCGTTTCCACCAACCGAGGCGAACCATTAGTATTGTCGGAAACGACCTCTTTAGCTGGAACTGCCTTCGACAACATTGCCCGCCGCTTAGAAGGCGAAAAAGTTGAATTTCTAGATCTCAATCCCCGTCGGGAAAACTTCTTTACTCGCCTCCGCAAGTTCTTAAACACTAAAATTATGTGATGTGCTGATTGGCGATCGGTTTTCAACCGCAGCAAGTGCATCACAAAAAACTGGCCGAGATTTTCCCCGAGTGATACCAGTTTCTCCAAAAAAATGAAACTGTATGTCAACTCCAAACTCTTAGGGAATTAGTGATTCCCCAATCGAAAATCGAAAATCGCATGACGTTTTCTATGCCTAACCCTTGACAAACCAGCCCGACCCATGATACACACACTTCTCGAACGACTTTTCCCGCGCACCCCTGACAACAGCCGCGACGAGGTAAAACGTCGCCTAAAACTGGTTCTAGCTCACGATCGCTCTGAACTCAGCCCAGAAATGGTTGAGTCGATGCGCCGAGAAATTCTAGAGGTGGTATCTCGTTACGTGGAAATCGATACCACCGGGTCTGAGTTCTCGCTGGAGAGCGACCAGCGGGCCACCGCACTAATTGCCAATCTTCCGATCCGGCGAGTCAGGCTCGAACATCCACCGGAGAAGGTTCCCCAGAATGTGCCCCCGAATCGACCCGAATATGTACCGGAGTATGTAGTCGAAACTCTCCCCGAAACGAGAGATTAACAGGAATTGAGATTTTATTGTCAGGCAAGGAGTTCGATCGAGCCGATCGCCATTTAAATTAAACTATCTCTCTAGAATTAAAATATTGTGGTGGGCACTCTTAGCCGGCCCAAAATATGTGATGACAAAGGGGAAAACCTTCTGATATCTGAAAACTCATGAAGTCAATCTTCTAGGAGTTAAGCATGGGGCCGCAGAAACCGGCTTTCTTACGAAAAGACGCCTTGTAAGACGCAGATTTGGTGGTAAAAAACCCGGTTTCGAGGAGTCGTAGTCCGTAAGTGCTGTCTTCATCACTACTCGCTCTTTCCAGAAGAGCTTGCCTCCCGGACTATCTTAATAACTAATCGCTCTTTCCAGAGTATCTTGTAACTGAAGTTCTAACGGTCGGTCAGGGCGAATTTTCAAACCAGGTAAATCGTGTTTGACTAAAGTTTTTTCGCCGGTTTCAGCAGTTGCCGACGGCCAGAGTACCCAGCGGCTGCCTGGGGAAAGAGTGCTTAAAGTTGCAGAGTTTTGAGTCAGCCAAATTATCGGCAGTTCCGGCCGATTCTCAACCGCATCTTCCCCAGCATTAACCGCCGCTAAAGTTTCCAAAACTACGCGGTTCCCCGAGACGAGTCCTGTCCCGGCCGTCCAAAGTTTGACGTTTAACAGGCGCTTGCTAGCATAGAAGTACAGGGATGCAGCTACAGTCACGGCTCGTTCAAATTCTTCTGGCTGCCACGCCGCAGCGCTGTCGAGAGCAATAATAATTTCTTGACCGCCTGCTGCAACTTCTAACTCTCTCACCCGCAGTTCTCCGTAGCGGGCGCTGGTGCGCCAGTGAATCAGGCGGGTGGGGTCTCCGTGGCGGTAATGTCTGAGGTTGCGGGTGAGACCTTCGGTAGCAGTTTGCGATCGAGTGCGATTGTAAAATTGCGGGCTGTCTTCTTGACCGATGCGATCGATCAAAGGGCAAGTGCTCAACGGCAAAACCTGCGGATAGACAACCGCCACCGCTTTGACTGGGCGACTGCGCCGGCACCAAAACAACCCTAAAGGCGCTGCCGTCCTCAAGTTTACCTCTTGCCAGCGATAGACGCCCCGCTGCCGGACTTCCAGGTAGTATGTATGCACGTGCATACTCTCAGGCTCTATGACCTCGATCGGGCGCACAATCGGTTCTCCGAGTACAAACGGCAAGATGTCTACCACTTGCAACAAAGTCTTAGGTTCGCGGGCCCGATTTTCGATTTCTAGTTCGACGGTGATTCGATCGCCCGCACTCACCGGTTCGATGGGGCGGCGGCGGACTTCCAAGGCGCGAAGCGATTTTGCTGGCAAAACCGCTGCTACTCCCAACAGCGCCAAACCCCCACCGCTGAGCACGTACAGCCATCCAGACATTGTATTAGTCGCCGACCCAAAAAAGAAAACCGTCATCCCCAAGAGCAGCCAGCCCGCGTAGGCGGGGGTAACAGCGCGATTTTCGAGCCAGTCGGCAATTTTGTGACCGATGTTCATAGGAGTTTAAATTGTTAATTACTCGATCGCCCCATCAAGCCTAATTGTAAAATATTCTCAGCATTTAGCACCGAATTAGCTGCGAGCCATTAGATTAGAAATCGGGCATTTTTTCGCAATAAATCTACATTGACCTCGCCCAAAAACGGATACAAGCCCCCGACACTGAGTCAGGCTCGATACCCAAATTTTAGACTCTAGTTCATGCTCCCAGATTAATCTCTGGAGTAAATCTAAAATCTAAAATCTAAAATCTAAAATAGACTGACTGGAGAGCAAAAAATGAACCCATTAAACAATCCTACACCCCTTCAACCAGAGGCTCAAGCCCGCCGACGAACACCGCCGCCGCCGCCGCCCTTGGCTGTAACACCCGCGCCTCCTGCGCCCCCAGTCCAGCAGCGGCCAGTCGAGACACCCGTCAGCACGATCGAACAAATGGTCAGAGATGCCCATAGCGCCTCGGCTTCCGACATTCACATTCGAGTCGGCCAAGTACCTCGATTTCGGATTCGGGGCGTCATGCAAGTAGCAACTAACCACCCCAAAGTAACGCCAGAAATTTTTGAAAATTACCTAGCCGAAATTCTCACCCCCGAACAGCGAAAACAGTTTGCAACTACCAAGGAATTAGATTCAGCAATTTTTTACCCTGGTTTTGTGCGGTGTCGGCTAAACTGTTTTGATTCCCTCAGCGGCGGTGCCATTGTATTGCGGTTGATTAGTTTGGAAATACCTACTATCGATTCCTTGAGGTTGCCAGAAGTTTTCAAAAATATCATTTTGCGATCGCAGGGATTAATATTGGTTACAGGACCGACCGGTTCGGGGAAATCGACAACCGTAGCTGCGATGATCGACCACCTCAACCAGATGGAGCAGAAGCACGTAGTTACAATTGAAGACCCGATCGAATTCATTCACCCTTCTAAAAAATGCTTGGTCAGCCAGCGGGAAGTCGGCTTGCATACCCACGAGTTTCAGCAGGCTTTGCGGGCTGTTTTGCGGGAAGATCCAGATGTAATTCTGATTGGGGAAATGCGCGATCGCGTTACCATCAATACAGCATTGCAAGCAGCTCAAACTGGTCACTTAGTATTGGGAACTCTCCACACTCGCAGCGCCATTAACGCTATTAATCGGTTGTTGAACCTCTATCCGCCCGAGGAACAACAGGCGATGCGGATTCAAATTTGCGATTCTCTAGTAGCGGTAATTGCCCAACTTTTGCTGCCCACAGTTGACAACCGTCGGGTAGCAGTTCACGATATTTTGATAAATACACCTGCCATGCACGATTACTTGATGAAAGGTGCTGATGATGAAGCTTTCCGATTAATGGAACACGATACTTACGAAGGAATGCAGATTATCAACCAGGGTCTTTACAAACTGGTGCTTGAAGGCAGAGTGACGATCGAAGAAGCGGCCAAAACTTCTCCCGAACCCAGCGATTTAGACCGCCGCTTGCGGACCGGAGGCTACGATGTTGGGGACGCTCGCGGCTTTGAAGGCAGCAAAAAAGAACGCACTGTTCGCGCCTAGTAGCAGCACACATACAGGGGTAGCCACAGCACTACCCCACCCATCCAGCAGCAATCTTTTGAGCAGACGCAAATATTGGCATTATTATGCGTATTATTACTTAAACCTTTTAGTTTGTTTAGTAGCAAAAAATACATTTTTAAAATTAATAAAATGCTATTATCAATCTCAAGTATATTGTTAAGTTTTTTAAACACCGACCCTACTTTACATTAACTTTAAAATTGCGTGAAAACTCGCAGGTGATTACAAAGAAATGGTAAAGATCTGTTCTGAGTATTGCCAACAGTCAGCAACTTAAGTTTATAGTTGTAGAGACAAATTTTGGACAGAGAAGGTTCCGACTTTGCCGATCGCAAAAGTAAGCAGGTAAAAAAGCGCTTAATAAAACTACAAGTAGGCTTAAAACAAGTAATTAGTAGCAGAGCCGATCGCCTATCTTTCCGATTAAGTAGCTTTCAGTCTAAAAAATCCTAAATCCAGACAGGCTTTTCAAGATTCTGTCCATCAAAAATCTGTTTAACAATTTTGAATCAGCAACCGCATTCCTAGAAATTAAAGGAGACCAAAAAGTGAAGAGTGCATTTAACCCCTCAGAAATGTTTGAAGGTGCCAGCAAAGCAGAAATCATCGATCGCATCCAGCAGCTAGTTCCCCCGGGTTCCCCAGAACCGCAAGATCCTAAAATCCTCGCGGCATTACAAACTCTCACCGCACAGCTAATCGCAGCTTATCAAGCCGACGGACAATTAGAAAGCGAACCATTTAGCGACGTGCGGGGTCGCACCATTCACCTATACAAATCCGCAGTCAGTAGCAAAATCAAAGGAAAAAGCATCCTCATCACCGGTGGAGAAGGATGTGTGGGCAGTTTCTTAATCGAAAAACTCCTCGAACTAGGCGCAACGAAAATCATTTCCGCAGACAGCGCCCGATGTCAAAACCCCGAAGAAAATCTCCCGCTTTTTACCAGAGAAGGTGCGGTAACTTTCTATGCCGCCGACATTCGCAACTTCCAGGCGCTCAAACACATATTTGAGGTAGAAAAACCAGAAATAGTTTTTCACCTAGCAGCCCAACGCCAACCCGGACTAGCTGAAATCAAAATCAGAGAAACAGTTACAACCAGCCTGTTAGGATGTAAACACATCATCCAACTCTGCGAAGAATACGGCATAGAACACTGCGTATTCTCTTCCACAGGCAAAACATCTCGATATTTTACAACCGAAGTTTACGCCGCCTCGAAGAAGTTTGCCGAATGGCAATTTGCCAAAGCAGCTCAAGAAGGAGATGTCACTTACGGGATGGTTCGCTTTACTCATATGTTGGAAAATAGCTTGTTCTGCGAGCAAATGTCCAAAAAAGTACAGCAAGGTAAAACTGTCAACGTTCACGCTCCCCACCGCTACGTAACCGCTCAAAATCTTGTCGAAGCCGTACATTTATTGCTGAATTCGTTGGTTGTATCCGTTCCCGGAAAACTGAAATTTGTCGCCGTGAGCAATCTCGGGTGGCCGACAGAAACCTTGGAAGTAGCCCTTTATAAAATTCTTGAATCAGGCAAAAACCTGCCGATTTATTTTCAAGGACTTTTGCCGGGATATGAAGAACCGTTTTTCCTTGGACAGTTTGACTGGAAAAAGCCTACAGACATTCACCTGCTAATTAATGTGTTGGAAGATCCTTTTAGAATTGTTGATGATGCTGGCGACATGGTGACTGTAGAATTAGCTCCTTTTTCTTTGCGCGTGTTAGATAAACAAGTGTCGAAGCTGGAAAGCTTAATCGGCGATCTAGATTTCCCGGAAGTGCAAATCAAGCACGCTCTTGTCGCAGCGGAAAAAGAAGTGATTGCTTCCTCTTTTGCGTGGAGTTCCCCCGCAGACTTGTTGAAGATTTTGCAGTGGGGAATCCATCCGAAAAAATTGCAAGGTTACGGAACGGAAATCGCTGACTACAGGGAGATTATCGAGCTCATCCTGCAAGGAATATACGGGCGGCTTAACCAAGAAGTCTTGAACACTGCTGGAGTTACTGCTGATGAATTTGATGACTTAGTTGAGAGTCTTTCTACGCTGGATTCTATTCAAGCAGAAGTGGGATATTTGCGATCGGTGTCGAGATATATCAGAGAATTTGCGCCCCCCGCACAGTTCACCACCAAAAAATCTGAACCTTTTGCTATCCCCGATGCAGCGTAGCTTGAACGTAGTTTTGAGTTTGGAGATGGCTTCCTGAATGCCCACCCACAGGGGATGAATGAGTTATATCAATTCCGGTTGCACGAGCGAAATGATTGTTGACTGTAGAAGGAGGGGTCGAAAAACTGAATGGTTGAGTGTTAACTGTTGACTCGATTTTATGATTCCTATGCAACCGGATTTGATGTTAAACATCGATTAAGTGTTTAGTTGATTGAAAATAGAACACCCAGAAACCTGGTTTCTTTTAGAAACCGGGTTTCTCCAGTTTGGGCTTCTTTGAGGTTTAATTAAATTGAGTGACTTAACATTGTCATAAGTGACATGATATGATATTACAGCGTATTCCAGGTTTATGAAGTAGGAACACGGCGCCGTGCCGTGTCCCTACGGCGGGATAGATCGATAGGCGGGTGTCCTTCATAAACGTGGAATCGGCTGTATTTGCGATCGCACAACCGCAATCAAATTAATTTGTAGTGAAGACGCCAGTCCTAGTAGTTTTATGAGGACTTAAGTCTTTACAACAAAGGTGATAACGGTGATTTTTTCAGGGCATGATACGATCGTACTTTAGATAGCTTTGTGCATTGAGTTAACCAAGGTGTAATTAGATTAAATAAACTCAATGAACCCCACGAATCAAATTAAATTAAGGTACTAGAATTGTGGAAATTAATCAGCTACTGTTCCTATTGATTGATGTTGTGCTATGGGCGATCGCCCTGATCCTTCTCATTCCCGTTGCAGTTCTATTTCTAGAATGCAGTGCAGCTTTCTTCTCCGGCTTCGGGTCTACAGCAGAAACTAATGCGCCCCGCCCCAAAGTAGCAGTTTTAATTCCTGCCTACAACGAAGCAGCAGGAATTGCCGCCACCATCTCCACCATATTGCCGCAGCTAACACCTCAAGACCGCCTGTTAGTGATTGCTGACAACTGCACGGACGCCACGGCAGAAATCGCCCGCAACTGCGGTGCAAGTGCGATCGAGCGACAAGACACACAACGCAAGGGCAAAGGATACGCACTGGATTTCGGCTTGCGGTCGATCGAATCCGACCCCCCCGAAGTAGTCATCATGGTTGACGCAGACTGCATCTGTCAGCCAGACTCTATAGAAAAATTAGCCCGGGTTGCAGTTGCCGAACAAAGACCAGTGCAAGCAACTTATCTCATGGAACAACCACCAAATCCTACTCCTAAAGATTCCATTTCTGCTTTAGCATTTCTAGTAAAAAACTTAGTTCGTCCCAGTGGGTTAAAACAGTTAGGATTACCATCATTACTAACAGGTACTGGCATGGCTTTTCCCTGGTCGATTATTCGATCGGTTTCCCTAGCTAGCAGCAATATTGTTGAAGATATGCAGATGAGTTTGGATTTGGCGATCGCCGGACACCCAACAGTATTCTGCCCCGAAGCAAACGTCACCGGGTGTTTGCCGCAGCAGCAGCAAGCAGCTAAAAGTCAAAGAACCAGATGGGAACACGGTCACATACAGACATTGTTAACTCAAACTCCCCGGCTGACAGCAGCTTCAGTCGAGCAAAAACGTTTTGACTTATTGGCGATCGCCCTCGACTTATCCGTCCCTCCCCTATCGCTGTTAGTAGCTATCTGGCTAGCTGCTTTTGCAGCATCCATACTAGCAACAATTATCGGAACATCCCCGATTCCTGCGATATTGTTAGCTGTACAAGGACTGCTAATTTTAGTTTCAATTGTCAGCGCTTGGGCAAAATTCGGGCGTGCCGATATTTCCGGCGCAACTCTTTTATCCGTACCTTTTTACATCCTGTGGAAAATCCCTTTATATCTGGGTTTTCTCCTGAAGCGGCAAACCAAATGGGTGCGGACAGAACGCGATGTTTAGTATTCGGTAGTATTCGGTAAGGTGCGTCAGCCAGATAGTTGAGTCAACTCGAAAATATAGTTGTTGACGCACCTTACGATGAATAAACTGATAAGCAAAAAACTATATATTTAGTATTTGTATGATGCCTCAGGTTGGAAAATCAGATGGGTTATCTTTGTCAGCAGCAGTAGGCTGTCGTAAAGAGACTGAAATCCGTAGGAATTATATTTTGAAGTATTTCTCTAAAGCTAGCCCAATGAACAAGCTGATATATGATTGCATTTCTGCACTCTAAATAATCCTGTATAACAATTCTCGTGCAACAGACTCACGAACGTCGCTGGTTATGAGTTCCAGGTTATTAGTAGCCGCTGAATCGGAATGTTATTTCGCCAGCGCAACAAACACAAAAAATCTGAAGCTGGAAAATTCCAACTTCAGACTTTTACTAACTCCCCGGGTAGGATTTGAACCTACGACCAATCGGTTACACTTATCCCAACGTTTCCGAAGGGGGCGGACTATTTCATCATCCCTACAAATCATGTGTGCGATCTGTCGTCGGATGTCGGGCGCTCTGAGATTTATTGGTTAGGCTCCTCATCTCTAGTCTCTGCACCTTTCCGGCTACTTGCGATCGCAACCGCTGCCTTTCGCCAGACTTGGCTCAAGATTGCCGCCACCCGAAGTGCTGCGGTTTCCTTGAATTCACCCGATTTTTCAGTACCCGTTACCGGATAGAGCTGCTATGTCACTAGGGCTTTTGGTTGATGCCAAAGGCTTGCATTCATTACAGCCGACCGCTCTGCCACTGAGCTACCGAGGATTGGGGGTTTTTGTTACCCACAATTACTAACAATAGCTGAACTTACTCGATTTGGCAAGGCCTTTGATAAACTTTTTTTTTGTCAGACAGCGAGCGGGTTTCAGCAGCTAATGCAGGCCCATTCTCAACTTGGCGAGGCGCTGCTGGGATTCCGGATCGAGGGAACTGGCGAGAAAGCGACTGGAATTTTGTTTGCGGGATTTGTGCCGGCGCTCGCTGCGGCGGGCGGTGGATTCTACGTCAGCCGCTAGTTGTTCGGCGGACATCCATTCGGCACCGTAGCCGACTACGGTCAATTGCTGCGCTCGGTCTGAGGTGGCGACTATCATGCGGCATTTGCCTTTGACCGATCGCAACTCGTAGCGCAAACTAGCACAAGATTTTTCAATATAGGTATCTGCTGTCTGACCGAAGTCAGTGTAGTGCACTGATAAATTTTTAGTAATAATTTCTTTAACGCCGGGAGTATCTCGATAGTGCGCGTCAAACACCAGTCGAGCCTCAAAATCTTGAACGGCGCTGTAGTTAACCAAAACCTCAATCAACTCGCGGCGAGCTGTTTCGAGTTCGTCGCGATCGCGCTTCTCTCGAAGTCGAGGCCAAAGTCCAATTATGTTATAGCCGTCTACAAGTAAAACTGCTTGCGATACGTAGGGTGACATGGTTCAAGGCTGAATAGCTCCAGCGCGTATAGGACATTATTTGCATTGTTTATCAAAGCTTTTGTTGCATTTTATTACAAATTGATGTGTTATTGCTAGCTTCGATCGCAATAATTAAACCCCCCAAAGCCAGCTTTACCTGGGTTTTGGGGGGTTAGATTTGCTCTATCAAACAACCGATAAATTTGCGGGATTATTCTGCAGATTCCAGCGATACAGGCGATGGCTTACGCCCCGCTTCGCTACGTACAACTGTCGGCAGGGATATTTTCTCAACAGCAGGAGTACAACCCAGCCACTGCACCGACAACTGGGCAAACTGCTGCGGAGGGCCGCTCACGCAAAAACGAGTCGGCAGCGCACTACCAGAATTCCGCAGCCCCAAAACCTCCAACTCTCTAGCAGCAGCAGCCACCACCCGCACCGCAGGATCGATCGCAGTCACCCCAGCAGGCAAAAGCGATCGCAGCACCGGAGCCAACAGCGGATAATGAGTGCAGCCATAAATCAGCGTATCGATGCGCTGCTGAATCAAAGGAGCCAAATATTCGCGAGCCACCTCACAAGTATAAGGGTCGTGAATCCGGTTTTGCTCCACCAGCGGCACAAAAGCCGGACAGCTAACCTGCCACACCCGACAAGAATCGTCCATCTCCAAAATCGCATTTCGATAAGCATTGCTAGCAGCCGTAGCAGGAGTTGCGATGACCCCGATCCGCTTGCCTTGCTGCACCGCAGCCTGCGCCCCCGGCAGAATTACTCCCAGCACCGGAACATCAAATTCAGCCTGCACCATCTCCATCGCCAAAGCAGAACTGGTGTTGCAGGCCATAATCACCATTTTCACATCCTGTTCCACCAACCAGGTCATAATTTCGCGGACAAACTCCACAATTTCCGACGCTGCGCGAGTGCCGTAAGGCAGCCTTGCCGTATCACCAAAATAAAGTATCGATTCGTTGGGCAATTGTCGGTACAACTGGGTCAAAACAGTCAAACCCCCCACGCCGCTGTCAAAAATACCGATTCTTTGTTGTCCAGAGTCTGTTGTCATTTGTTAATTGTCAATAGTCGGTTGTCACTTGGCATTGGGCAGTGGTTTGTTGGCAGCGGTCAGTTGTCAGTTGCTAGCAATAACAAATAACAAACAACCAATTACCCATTACCAATTACCCATTACCAATCCCTGCGGCAATATATTATCTTTGTTGAAGATAAAGCAAAATGCCGCGAGCGATCGAAGCCGCCATTTGACTGCGGTAAGCTGGGTCAGAAAGCCTAGCAGCATCCTCAGCACCCGTCACAAAACCCACCTCCAGCAAAACAGAAGGCATAGAAGTCTTCCTCAAAACATAAAATCGCGCCTGCCGAACTCGGCGGTCAGTCGCCCCCGTCCCCTCCAAAATACTGGCGTGAATCACCCTCGCCAAATCTTGACCGTTATTGAAATAATAAGTCTCAATCCCACTGATATCCGGCCGACTCATATTAATCGCATTAGCGTGAATGCTGACAAACAAAGTAGCATTCACCCGTTCCGCCAAAGAAACTCGGGGTTCCAGGTCGATTTCGCTGTCGTCAGTCCGAGTCATCACCGCCTGCACCCCCTGCTGTTCCAGCAGCCGCGCCACCTGAAAAGAGATATCTAAAACAATCTCTTTCTCCTGAATGCCTTGAATGCCCACTGCCCCCGGATCGCGGCCACCGTGGCCCGGATCGATCGCTACGACGGCGCGGCGGTTAGAAGCTTGGGGCAAATCCTCAGTTCCGAAAGTCCTTCTCGGCAAAGGTTGCAGGCTGGGAGTGCGAGTCGCAGACGGCTGCGCGCTAGCATTCGATCGCAACTGCAAAGACAGCAACTGCGGACTCGGCCTCGTCACCCTGCCTACCTGTACCCCCGATCGCGGCTGCACCCAAATCACCACAGTCTCCGCGTCTTCTTGGCTGGCAGTAAACGATACAGGACTGTTGGCATCGAGCTGAGGAATTTGCCCCGCCAGGGAACTAGAGGCGATCCTGATCCAGTAAGCTCTCGACCCCTGATCCCACCCGCTGGTATAGGAGACTTGGCGGTCAGTTCTCACCACCAGTTGCGTGCCGTTACTGGCTAAATCTATTGACTGAACTCTCGCCAAACTACCTTGTGCTTGTCTCGCCGGGGGATCTACAGCCAGGCGGCGGGAAACCGACGGCTGTCTTACACTTCCAGGCAATAGCACAACCCCGCCCAAATTGCTCACAGACGCCCGCCACTGAGCATTAGAATTCTTCATCCGCAAAGTCACGCGGGTAACGGGCGGGTCTGTTGGCAGTTGCCGGACTTCAATCTTGTCAACCCCGTGCTTGCCGTTCGTTTGAGGCTGTTGGCTGCTCAGACCAGGAGCTAAAGTAGCTCCTTCTATATCGAGGGTGGCAATGTCCCCGGCCCGACTTTGTTCAAAATTAATTTGGGGCCTGCCGCCCGCCGTCCCGACTAAAAAACCGTCCGCCGTCACCTGAACGTTCTGAACTACAGTCGCCTCTACCGACTGAGCTTGGCGTGCTGAAGGTTGAACCGATAACCTTTCTCCCCCAGGCTCTGAAATCGAATTTTCCGTTCCTCCCCGCACCGGCGTTGGCAAATCCACCGTCCACTCGCTCGCAGAAATCCCCCGGAATTTTACTTGTTCAGGGTCTAGAGTAAACCCGTCTCTGATCTCGACCACAATTCTGGTGGTATCGTTGTCAAACTGCCCTACCCGTACCGATTCGATCGCCCCTGAGAGCGGTTTGCTGACCGACGGACGACCCAGACTCGTCCCCGGCAAGTCGATTACCAACCGCGTCGGGTTGAAAATCAGTTGAGCCTTGGGTTGTACTCCCCCGTCTGTTGTAATGTAAAGCCGGTTCTCTGAAGCATCAAACCGCCAAGATTGCAGTCTAGCTGCTTCGGCGGCTCCGGCGAGCAAAAATACACTTAAGAAACTCGGTAGTAGCCAGTGGAATTTCACGACAGTTTTTTCCTCGTTTGCGTTACTGCCAAAAGCTGGAAAGGCACTGCTTGCCCGATCGGCTTTCAGCAGTTAGCCGCCAGCAGACCGGGGGCTGGGAGCCGTCAGTTGTTGGCTAAATTGACTTTTTTATGCGTTAACAGGCTCCGAAATGCCTGATTGTGGCATTTTTGAACTTTCCCGTATAGTTGGGGGCGATCGGTTGTAAGCTGACTGAAAGATTGTTGGCACAAGGTAAGGTATTTATTTTTAGGAGCAAGAAACAAGGTGTTTCTTGAAGCTATAAGGTACAAGTTAGAATCTAGAATTTTACCGTTTTTCAAGAGAGGGGTTTCATAGCTCTTTAATATTCGCGAAGCTTGTTGCGGCAACGGTTATAATCCGCTTTACATTTGTGTTTTGTTCTAACTTTTCCTAAACTACCTCGATAACTTAACAACTTACCTCGGGAACAATCCGGATTTCCAAGATTTAGGTAACTTTTCAATGCCGCCAAATTTTAGTTCCAGACCAAATGGCATATTCTTTGGGAAAAGCCTTTTTGCTGACAGCTTGAGAGTTAAATACAACTACATAGCGCCCCTGCTCTCTTTTTTTCGGGATTGTTTAGTCAGGCATTTTCGGTGCTGCTTAAAACTTAGTTGGGCCATCGCGATCGCGCCCGCCAATTTGACACTATGATAGCTAGTCCATGTTTTCAGCAGTAACCGGAGAGTTTTGTGTGTTACTTTGGCGGGTAATGCTTTGTCATTTACACTCTTTTTGAGTGCACGATCGACAGCCAGAGCATTGGTTGGTTGACCTGAGAAAAAGTTTTGACCGTCGGTAGATCTAGTTATGGCAGTTGGAGAGTTTTTTCGATCGCAAAGACAATCGATCGGCTTGTGGGTAAAACCTGTGATTTGGTTTGATGACTTGCCTTTCGACTAACTGCATAACAGGGATGTGTACTACCAGTTAGAGAAGATACACTATCTTGGTGATTGTGTCAATCTCTGACTTGCTCAAACAGCAACCATCAATAACAGTAGATAAATGACATCACAGAAAGACGGAGACTTGCTTTCTAGCAGGAGTCGCCCACAGCAAAAAAGTTTTTAGGTTAGTTCAAGCCTCCAGATAGCGGTTGTGGAGTCAATCTCGAACCTCAAATCGACTGACTCTCAAGAGAGGGAATTTTTGTAATCTAGCAACCGCCCTGACGGTTAGGACATTCTTAATTGCTGAAACATAAGCGGTCGATTGCGCCTTCCCCCGGACTTCTTTTTACCCGGTCAGCTTCGCAGCTACAGCCTTCAACATCTGCTATACCGTACTACTGGGTGCGATCGAGTTCTAGCAACTTTATTTTTGAGCCAGATCGATACCCGCAAGTTATTTTTTCCATTAGCAACGCACCGCCCCGTGTCCGATCAACAGCGCTGCAATTTGCTCTTGCCCGCAGGTACAAAATTCCGCTTCATCCAGTTCAAAATTGCTTGATTTACTTGTTCGGGGCATTCATCCTGGGGACAGTGGCCCGCATTATCTAATTCAACTAGCTCTACATAATTGGGATTGCATTCGACAAATTGGTGGGGTCGGGCGAACCGAGGGGGAACCATCCGGTCTTGTTTGCCCCAAATTAACAGCATCGGGATTGTTAAATTTCGCATTACTCTCTTGACACTGGGGCAAAACTGTGAACTGCCCACAGCTTTAAATAAAGCGCAGAAGGCGCGGGCCGCTCCCCGATCGCCCGCAGGCCCTGCTAGAATTTCTACTAATTCGTCGGTGACAGCTTCGGGGTTGGAGTAGGCAAAGCCAACCCAGCGGCGGACAAAGGAAGGCTTGCGGGCAAAATAAAACAAAGGCCTGAGTACGATCGGGGAAACAAACAAACTTTCTACAGCTTCGATTGCCGGCAGCAGCCATCCGGGCACCGCCTCGGCTCGCACAGAGGGGTCTGGGAGGCTAATCATCACCGTGCCGGCCACCATGTCCGGGTGAGCCGCCGCTGCCGCCAGACAAATCAGCGAGCCGATCGAGTTTCCTGCCAAGACTACCGGCTCTCTGATAAAAGTCTGCCAAAAATCATAAACTTGATCTACCCACAAAGACACCGAGTAGTTGACCGGAGCTTTTTGGGAAGCGCCAAACCCCAACAAATCCAAAGCGTAAACCGTGTGGTTTTCGGCAAGGAAAGCGAGATTTTGCCGCCAGTGCCCGATCGAAGCTCCAAAACCGTGCAGTAAAATAATCGGCGTTCCCGATGAGGCCGGGGCAATTGCCTCGGCCTTAGAATCTTGAAATTTAATCGCCGCCTGATGGGCAGCCCTATCAGGCCGCAAATAACTGTAGCGAGTTTGCCAACCCCGCCACACCCAGTCTCGTTGAGTTCCCACCCGTTGGTGCCACAGCAGAGAATTTGTCAATTGTGCCTCAGCTCGCAACATAAATTTACACTTGCTTATACATATTCTACAAGGCAAATCAGGTGACTTGGGGGACTTGCCAGACCCGGCTTGATGGGGTAGGAAAAGCCTTTTTACCTCATCGTTAACCTTTTACCGTGAATTTTTGACGGTTTTGTCATCAATTTGGCCTGGGGGCGGGCGATCGTGTGTGAAGTTAAAATAAAACTAGGCAGAAACTCAGCCAGACTGAGTAGAATAGCAAGTATTGTAAGACTTCATTTACGATCGTCCAAATATTCCCCAAAGATGAATCTGAGGGGAGAGAGGGCGCGGTACTACGTCCGGTAAGGGTAACATCTTACAAAACAGTTCGATCGTCCAACTGAAATATTGGCCCTTCAAAGCTGTAACTATCAAGAAGCTTCGCTATTAAACTACTGCTTGTAAAACCATTCATGCCTGTGATTGAAAGAAGACAAAATCGCAATCTACCTCAGATCAACGAAAACATTCGATACCCCAAAATCCGGGTAATCGATACCGACGGCGCGCAACTAGGGATATTGACGCCTGCAGAAGCGCTGCGCCTGGCAGAAGAAAAAGAACTCGACCTGGTACTTGTCAGCGACAAAGCTGACCCACCCGTATGCCGGGTAATGGACTACGGGAAGTACAAATTCGAGCAGGAAAAGAAAGCGCGAGAAGCAAAACGGAAGCAGCACACTGCCGACGTGAAGGAAGTGAAGATGCGCTACAAAATTGAAGAACACGACTACCAAGTGCGCCTCAAACTAGCAGACCGCTTTATCAAATCTGGGGACAAAGTAAAAGCCACGATCATGTTCAGAGGTCGGGAAATCCAACACAGCAACCTAGCAGAGGACTTGCTCAAGCGCATGGCCACAGATTTGCAGGAAATCGCAGAAGTGCAGCAAGCCCCGAAAAAAGAAGGACGGAGTATGATGATGCTGCTGTCGCCCAAGAAAGTATAAAAAGATAGTCATTAGTCATGAGTCATCAGTCAATAGTAATAGACTGGTGACGGTGGACTAATGACCCCGCCCAAAAACGGATAGAAGTTTCCGACTTTTGTCGTGGAGGGCAAAAAATTTTAGACCCTAGTTCGAGCTCCTAGATTCGTCTGTGGAGTAAATCTAAAATCTAAAATCTAAAATCGACCGACTGGCGATCGCTCCCCTGCCGGATATCGGTGAAAGGCTACCACAAATGGGGATATTAACGCACTCTTAAGCATGGAAAATTTTCAAATCAGCGCTTGGGCGGGAGCAGGACAAAGAGTGCTACGGTCGCTGAACTTGCGATCGGAAGAAGTAGAGCGAACCGTACTGATGTTCCTCGTCTACACTCTAACCTCGGTCGGGCTGATCTGGCTGGAACTGAGCACAGTAGGTCTGTTTTTAGACGAGTACGGTGCAGACAAAATGCCCTTTATCTACATAGCCAGCGCCTTTATCGGTTCTGGCTTGGGATTTGTCTACTCGTGGCTGCAAAAAATCCTGCCGCTGAGGCGCACCGTCGTAGTTGTTCTGGGAATGATGTCGGTACCGCTATTTTTGTTTCGATTCGGCATCGGCTACGAAAATACTAAGATAGCTGGCATCAGCATCGCTTTTATTACTATTTTTTTGATGTGGCTGTGGGTGGAAGCTTGCTACGTCCTCAACGACCTCAACACTTCCATCACTTCCAACCAACTGTTTAACATTAGAGAAATCAAGCGCACCTATCCGCTAGTCAGCAGCGGCTATCTAGTGGCTGGAGTAGTCAGCGGGTTTTCTCTGCCTGTTTTGCTGTACTTAGTCGGACTCAAAAACGTTACCCTCATATCGGGGTTGATGGTGGCGACAGGCTCCGTTTTACTTTACTACCTCACGGAAAAATACCGCCAAGCATTCCCGGAAACGGCTCACTGGACGGATGACGACGAAGACGACCAAGAAGAATTTACCGCCCGCAAAGTTACAGGCCCGCTCCAAAAATACGCCGTACCTCTAGTCAGTTTCTTCGTCCTCGCAGAAGTCCTCTACGTCCTGGTAGATTTCCAATTCTACAGCCAGCTAGAATACCAAAACCCGGGGGACGGAGCTAGCTGGATCGCTAGCTTCCTGGGCATTTACGAAGGCATACAAGGCCTGTTTCAAGTGGCGACTCAGTGGTTCGCTTCGAGCCGGTTGGTGGAAAGAATCGGTGTATTCGTGACGGCGATGATTTTGCCGGCGGGTATCGCTATACTCGGGGTGCTGACCATAGGAGCATCCCTCGGCCAGCTAGTATCTGTGTTCATCGGGCTGATACTGCTGAGATTTTTAGACGAACTGCTGCACTACACGCTGTTGGAAACCGTTAGCCCGGTTTTATTTCAACCGATTCCAGACAATATTCGATCGGGCATTCAAACTCTGGTCAACGGTGTAGGCGAACCTTTGTCCTGCGGAGCTACAGGGGTCGGCATCCTGATTATGCTGTGGGTGACGCAGAAGATACTCCCCCAGCAAGAGGAAAAGGCATTTCACGACCAGCAAAGCTTGATATTTATTGGCGCGATCGTCATATTGGCGCTGTTGTGGGTGTTTGTGGTCTGGCTGATCCGGTCTCAATACGTGGGTTTGTTGGTCAAAAGTGCTGAACGGGGGCGCTTGGGGGTCACTGACGTTGACCTCAAAGCTCTCAAGCGCGCAGTGGTGGAAACTTTGGAACAGCCGGGGGGCGAAGATGAAAAGCGCTCTTGCATTGAACTCCTGACGCAAATTGACCCCAAAAATGTCGGAGAAGTTCTGGCCCCTCTCCTCGATTCGCTGCCGGCGGTTTTGCAGCGCCAGAGCTTGGAAACTATGCTGCAACACCCGAGCCCCGCATACTTAGATGCTGTCCGCGCGCTTTCGCGGCAATCCTTGCCCCCCGAGGTGCTGGCCTTGGCTTTGCGCTACATCTGGCTGACGGAAGCTGAACCGAATATCGACAGCTTGCGGCCTTACTTGCAGCCGACGGTCGATCCGGTAGTGCGGGGTACGGCGGCTGCTTTAATTATGAGAAGGGGCGATCGCCAGCAAAAGGCAGAGGCTACTAATACGCTGCGGCAAATGCTGACGCACAAGCAAGAGCGGGAACGTGTTATGGGGACGCGGGCTCTGGGAGAAGCTGATTATTTGCAAGGACTGCGGCTGCACATCCCCAATCTGTTGCAAGATGAATCTCTGCGAGTGCGCCGCGCTCTGTTAGACGTGATTTCGTCTACTCATTCGGAAGAATATTATCCTTCGCTGCTGCGCGGACTCGGTTACAAATCGACTAGAGAAGCGGCTTTGCAGGCTATAGTCAAGCTTCACAACGATGCGATTCCTTTGCTCGTGCATTTGGCTGAGGATATCCACAAGTCGGATTTGATCAGGTTGCAAGCTTGGACGGCTCTGGGTCAAATTGGGACTGTGGAGGCGATAGACATTTTGGTGAGCAATTTAATGACGGCTTGGGGCACGACGAGGCGCAATATCCTCCGCATCCTGTTGAAAATGCCTTCAGAAGCGGGGATAGAAGGGGTTCTAGACCGGATCGGCCGCAGCGGCTTGGAAACTCTTATCGAACAGGAGTTAATGTTTATCGGTCAAATTTATGCAGGTCTGGTAGATTTGTCTGGATTAACAATCTACGGCAATTTCTCAGAGCCAGATGCCAACAGCGCCGGGAAACCTGCGAACGATACGGCTCAATTGTTGCAGCGGGCTCTGTCGGGATTGGAAGCTGATGCTAGGGAGCGGTGTTTTTTGCTGATGAAGTTTCTTTATCCGCTGGAAACCATACAAGCCGCTGCTTTCAACATCGCTTCGGGCCAACCTTCTTTGGTTGCTAGGGGATTGGAAATTCTCGATAATACTGTGGATATAGCTAGGAAGCGATCGCTGATCAATTTGTTGGATCAGCACTCGGAAAGAGAAAAATTGAGCAATCTCTCCGAATTGATGGTTTACAAACCTCTAGCCCCTAGCGATCGTTTGCGCCGCTTGCTAGAATTGCGCCACTTCCTTTCGGATTGGGCTTTGGCCTGCTGCTTTCACTTGGCGAGGGAAGCGCGCTGGAGCCTTACGGCTCAACAAACTCTCGTTTGTCTGCAGCACCCGACAGGTTTTGTCCGCGAAGCAGTGTTAGCCTATTTGAAAATAGCTTCGCCGCGGGCTTTGGTCGAATTGTTGCCCAGGCTGCAAAATGACCCCGATAATTTGGTATCAGCTCAAGTTGAAGAGATGATGGCAGAGTTGGGTGCTGGGGGAAAAAGGTAAAGAAGGAAGAAGGAAGAAGGAAGAAGGAATAGGGAAAAGGAAGAAGGAACAAAAATAAACTATCCGCAATGCCCTGTGCCGGTCAATTCCCAATGCCCAATTCCCAATGCCCAATTCCTCTTTCTTTGTTTAAGTTTAAATTAATCACTGCATCGCACTATGTTAACCAGCGTCGAACGCCTATTGTTGGTCAGGGAGGTTCCGATTTTTAAGGAACTGCGGGATGATTTTCTCGTGCGTCTAGCATCGGTAATGGATGAACTTTCGTTTCCTGCCAAACACAGGATTTTTACGGAAGGACAAGAAGGTCGATCGCTCTATATTTTGGTATCGGGAACGGTGCGGGTTCATATAGGCGATCGGGATTTGGCACAGTTGAAAGCGGGGGCTTGTTTCGGGGAAATGTCGCTGTTTGATGCGGAACCTCGATCGGCTTCTATTTCTACTCTGGAACAATCAGAGTGTTTGATGCTGACTCAAATGCAGCTCTACGATGCTATTGATGAGACGCCTGGAATTGCTGTGAATATTATTCGCTTGCTGTCGCGCCGGATTCGCGAGTTGAATCAAAAGTTGAATGCTAAAGATGCGGTTATGCCGCCGACAGAGACTGCTAGAGTTGCTGAAATGCGATGAAAGTTGGGAATTGGGAATTGGGAATTGGCCCGCACAGGGCATTGGGAATTGCGCTTTTATAGCATTGGGCATTGCGGAAAGTTTATTTTTCTTCCTTCTTGCTTCTTCCTTCTGTTCTCAAACAATTAAAAACCCGATTTATTCAAGCAGAAATCGGGTTTTTGAAATCGATGGTGAAGCGCGATTTGCTGTCTAAACTATTCGGAAAATAAAAGGGTAGCGGTAAGGTTGGTTGGGAGTTTGCAAAACGTGGAGGATAGCCATTATTGTCAGTCCCCAGTGCAGCAGATAACCTATTGGCACTAGGATAAAGCCAGCAAGACCGAAAGTGACGACAGTTAACGCCACAATTACGGCGCTGTACACCCATACATTAAGGTGAAAATTGATCGCTTCTGTGGCGTTTTCTTTGACAACGGGGTCATCTGATACTAACAATACAGCGATCGGGGCTCCGATCGAGAACAGTAACGTACTGAAAAAAATCGCCCCGTGGCATACCAGTGATAGCAGCTTCCGCTTGTCGGAGTCGTACATATTATTTTTGTTCCTTGACTTTAGTGATAATTTTACCTTTAAAAGCAACTGTAGCACAGGCTATAATGGCGATCGGGTGATGATTCCCCTACCTAATTTGTGATGACAACTGAACTCGAAACTGAACTGCTAACTGCTACGCGGCGCCGGCGCAACTTTGCTATTATCTCGCACCCCGACGCGGGGAAAACTACTTTGACAGAAAAGCTGCTGCTTTACGGAGGTGCAATTCACGAAGCAGGTTCTGTGAAAGCGCGGCGGGCTCAGCGACACGCTACATCTGATTGGATGGCGATGGAACAGCAGCGGGGAATTTCTATTACTTCTACTGTTTTGCAGTTTGAGTATAAAAAATATCACATTAATCTGCTCGATACTCCGGGACACCAAGATTTTAGCGAAGATACTTATCGCACTCTGGCGGCGGCTGACAATGCGGTGATGTTGGAGGATGCTGCTAAAGGTTTGGAACCGCAAACTCGGAAGTTATTTGAAGTTTGCAAGCTGCGAAGTTTGCCTATTTTTACTTTCTTTAATAAGCTCGATCGCCCTAGCAGAGATCCTTTGGATTTGTTGGACGAAATAGAGAAGGAATTGGGGTTGCAGACTTATCCGGTAAATTGGCCGATAGGTACGGGCGATCGCTTTAAAGGTGTTTTCGATCGCAGAGGGCAGAAAATTCATTTATTTGAGCGGACTAAACACGGTTCTCGCGCTGCTGTTGATACCGTCATCGAATTGGGCGATCCGCGCATTGAAGATTTGTTGGAACAAGACCTTTACTATCAGCTCAAAGAAGAGTTGGAACTGCTGAATGAGTTGGGAACTGAACTCGATTTAGATTTAGTTCGGGCGGGAAAAATGACGCCTGTTTTCTTTGGCAGCGCGATGAGCAATTTTGGGGTGGAACTGTTTTTAGATGCGTTTTTAGATTACGCTATGAAACCGATCGCGCGCAAGAGCAGCGCCGGAGAGTTGCCGCCAACTTATGAAGACTTTAGCGGGTTTGTGTTTAAATTGCAAGCGAATATGGACCCGAGACACCGCGATCGGGTGGCGTTTATTCGGGTTTGTACGGGCAAGTTTGAAAAGGACATGAACGTGACTCACGCTCGCACTGGTAAAACGGTGCGTTTGTCAAGACCTCAAAAGTTATTTGCTCAGGATCGGGAGTCGATCGATGTTGCGTATCCGGGCGACGTGATCGGTTTGAACAATCCGGGGGTTTTTGCGATCGGCGATACTATTTACACCGGCCAAAAACTGGAATATGAAGGGATTCCCTGTTTTTCTCCCGAACTTTTTGCTTTTTTGAGAAATCCCAATCCTTCTAAGTTTAAGCAGTTCCGGAAGGGCGTTTCTGAGTTGCAGGAAGAAGGTGCAGTGCAAATTATGTACTCGGTTGACGAGTCGAAACGCGAGCCAATTTTGGCGGCTGTCGGACAGTTGCAATTTGAGGTGGTGCAGTTCAGAATGCAGTCGGAATATAATGTGGAAACGACGATCGATATGTTGCCTTACAGTGTAGCTCGTTGGGTTGACGGGGGTTGGGAAGCGCTGGAAAAAGTTGGGCGGCTGTTTAATACGGTGACAGTGAAAGATATTTGGGGAAGGCCTGTTTTGCTGTTTAGAAATGAGTGGAATTGCCGACAGGTGGAAGGAGAACACCCTGTTTTGAAGTTAAATGCGATCGCCCCTGTGGTGTCTGGTTTGGCTGTTAGCGAGGAGTGAGATTACCGCAGGCAAAGGACACAACACTGTTGTGTCCATACAAATGATATTTATTCGGCTTAAATACGCCGGATATAAGAAGTTACAATCACGGCTCTAACAGTTTTTCTAAGATGGTGTAAATGTCTTTTTTGTCACCATCTTTACGTCTCCCTAATCCCACGACAACAACTAGAACTCGATCTTGTTCGACTTGATAAACTATACGATAGCGCTGTCCAACAGCTCGGATGCTGCGAAATCCTGATAGGTTATCTACAAGGGCTTTGCCTTGCTTTTGTGGTTCAACTTTTAGTCGATCGATGCGATCGCGCAATTTTTCCTGTTCTCGTCGATCTTTGACCGAAAGCATCCAGGATACAAGCCCCCGGATTCATCCGTCCAGAAATAAAAAACCTGTATCCGATAAAGGATCCCCCGAATTTATCCGTGGGGTCAATGCTTCAATTCTAAAATCTAAAATCTAAAATCTAAAATCTAAAATCGATTGACTGCCTCCAACATTTCCAGTGCCAGTGGCGTAAGCTGGATCTCATATTCGATCGCATTTTCTTCGCGATTCATAGTCCCAATTTTGCTTTGGCATTTTCCCAGGAAATAGTTTCGCCTTGGCGTGCTTGGGTGATGCTTTGGCGCAATTTGGCAACGAATTCTGTATCGGTGAGAATATCTAAGGTTTCTAACAGTTCAGTCAAATGCGTGTAGCTGATTGCAGCCATCACGGGAACGCCATCTTGAGTGATGATGATAGGCTCATTGATAAGTTCTTGGGGTAGGTTTGGAAGCTGCTGCTGTGCTTGGGCAATGGTGAGTCGTTTGGACATGGTTGTACTAAAGCAACATTACTTTTAATTTAGCATTTCGGCCCAACTAACTGGTTTCGGGCCGCTGACGCTGGTAACGAGTAAATCCAAAATCTAAGATCCAAAATTTAAAATCTAAAATCGGTTGACGGCTGGCCCCCTATGCGGCTACGCTTTGAAGTGAGAGGTTGCTTGCTTGTAGAGGAGGCAGCCCGCGTCGCCCAAAAATCTAGTTGCACTGCCCAAAGCTGTTGGTAGCAGCAATGGACAGCATAACCGCCAAACTGATCACAGCAGTCTGGAGGCTAACGGAGCATTTTAACATCCTCTGTAGCCGCCCTGCTATGTCTTGAAATGCGGGGCGGCTGGGTTTTTGGGTTTTTCTAGAAAACCCAAAACCAGGAGAACATATTATGTCACAGGAATTCGTGCCTGACGACAACAAATCCCAATGCCCAAATGACGACTCAGCAGCAGTATGCGAACAGGAAGTGGTGCTGTTAACGGTTGTCGGTTCGCCGAAGGGTGTCAGGGAAACCATACTCACTTTGTACCGCCTGGGATTTGCAGAAGTGGGCGACTGGAGTCCCGTACAGCGTGCGGCGAACCCGAAGCAGGTGATGAGCGTGCTGATCCGTCGGAGGCGGGCTGATGGTATATCGCCAAGACAATCTGGGCGGTAAGCTGCAAGGTTAAGTTCTTTTTAGCGCTTACGCATGGATGGCCAGAAACCGGGTTTTTCCCTTGAATACTGCGTTGTGACGCACAGATTCGGCCAAAAACCCGGTTTCTTTGAGGAATGACGCATGGGTGGCTAGAAACCGGGTTTTTACGAGAACACTTGGTTGTGATTCGTAGATTCGGCCAAAAACCCGGTGTCTTTGGTCGGAGTGCGTCAGTCCTACAACAGTGAAAGCCTTGGAATAAAGAGGGTATTAAAGCATGATTGGGTATTATCATAAAATAAATCAACTCTAAAGATGCGCCTTGACACAGTGCTGCAAACACCGAGCCAAGACGACTTCTCCAATGTTGTAGAGCCAACACAGGAGCTATATCAATAATGACAAATAACGATCCAAATAGGTGGCTGCGCTACGATTCAGAGAGGGATATCTCCCGACACAGCGCCACCAACCCGCAGAAATGCCGGGATATGCAAAAGAAGTATGGCTGGAAACTGATCGACATTGAGGAAATCGAAAATAACTACATTTTTGAAGTTGATTGCGTGTTCAAAGGGAAAACAAAATTTCCCAACTATATCGAAGAAAAGGAGGAAGAGTGATGCAAAAATACATTGTTTTTCAAGCTGAGTCAGGTGAAGATGAAGGCTGGAGAGAGAGAAAACTCCAACACAGCCAAGCTCTAACTTTTATTATTGCAGAAAACTGGGATTCTTCTGAGGAACCGATTCCTGAACCGGGATATCGCCCTGTAGAATTTGTGCGGGTGGAGTCAGAACACGATCCACAGGAGCACGCACACAATACTCATTATCGCGTCAGCGATTGGGAAGTTGTGCGGGTGCAAACATACACGCCTGATATTCCAACTCCGATGAGCGAGTATGACGTAATTGTGATGTGTTACTGTCGGTACAACCCGATCGATGCTCCTCTGAAATCGATGCCGAAACGAGAGGTATCGATCGATTCTTTTGGCGGCGATGAAGTGGCTTACAAGCAATACCTGGAATCGGAAAAGAGCAAGAATTATGCGCCATCAGGTATCAAGTCTTAGGGCTGACGCGCGGGTGGTCAGAAACCGGGTTTTTCCCTTGAATAATTCGTTGTGATCCGTAGATTCTGCCAAAAACCGGGTTTCTTTGTCGGAGTGTCGCCCAATTCGTAAGGTGCGTCAGTTGGAAAACCCTAATTTTTATGAGTAAACTAAAGACTGACGCACCCTACAAGCTTATCTCAAACGTTTTAATAACTCTTTAGGTGATAGAATTGGTAAGGTGGCATCAGCGAAATCTCCTGCATCGCGGGTTACAATCGCCTCCAAGTTATCTGACAGCGCACAAGCTAACTGCACGGCATCTTCAAAATCGGTTAAATTAGATGCAAATGCTATTTCCAAAACGTGCCGATCGACGGCAGATACTTTCATTAATGCTAGTGTTTCAGCAATAGCTTGCCTAGCGCGATCGAGGCTGCGAGTTTGCCTTCTGACTATATAGAAAATATTTGTTAAGGTTGTTGCCGTTACATATCCCTCAATTTGCTCATTTTCGATCGCCTCAAATAAAGCATCAGCATCCTCTACAAACGGTTCTCGTTCTAGCAAACTATCGAGGATAATGTTGGTGTCTATTAATACCTTCATTTTAGGTATTTCTCCACCAAACGCTCTTCTAACATGAGGGCAACTTCGGCATCTGTTGGAGGTGGCATATCAGTTTTTGCTAGCCCTCTGAGTCGCTTTGCCGCACCTTTGCGATCGCGCCGCAATCTAATTTCAAATTCGTCATTTGTTGCGGGTGGTGTATCAGTTTTTGCTAGCCCAGTCACGGGTTCCACAAAATCATCCAGCAGAGGTTGGCGGGGTCTGAGTTCCTGTCTGATGGACTCAACAATCGCGTTGACTAGAGCTAATCTGTCGGTAACTGATAGTTTGTGGGCTTCTCGGCTTAATGGCAGCCAAGGAATTTGGGGTATTTGCGATTCGTTCATATTTATATTTTGATATTTTCTGGGTCTATATTAGCAAATTTGGGACTTACGCGCGGGTGGCCAGAAACCGGGTTTTTTCGATAATTCTTGGTTGTGATGCGTAGATTCGGCCAAAAACCCGGTTTCTTTAAACGTTTTTATTAAAACAAACTGATAATACCGCTATTAGGAGTGTCACTTAAAACTGCGATCGCATCATAGTTTTCTCTTAGTAGCCTCTCGATATCCCGCGTCGAGCAATTTCCGCGCCGTATCCAAATTACCTTGGGAGGAAATCCCAACAATAGACTCAATTCGCTAAAATCCGCATCCTTGGTAACGACAATATAGTCATGCTGACGAGCATACTCCCAAACTTCGCGATCGGGTGCGGTAGGTAATCCAATTGCATCAACATGAGCCGAATTCGGATAAATGTCAGCAAGGAGATTGATGAGACGAGGAGAGAGATTTTGGTCAAATAACAGTAGTTTCATCACCGAACAACTAACATAAACTGCTCTCGTTTAGCTGCGAAACTCAAGCAAGCTAAAATATCCTGTTGCGTGAGATAGGGAAAATCATCTAGGATGTCTTGGTAAGTCATCCCAGAAGCAAGATATTCCAACACGTCATAAACCGTAATTCTCATACCTCGAATACAAGGTTTACCACCTCGCTTACCCGGTTCGATCGTAATGATCTTAGCGATGTCTTGTTCTGACATGGCATTTTTCCTTTAGCTACTGTTTTCAATTTTAACATCAACAAATAGCGATCGGTACTTACCCCGTAGTTTCTTTGAAGGCTGACGCATGGGTGGCCAGAAACCGGGTTTTTCCCTTGAATACTTGGTTGTGATTCGCAGATTCGGCCAAAAACCCGGTTTCTTTGTCGGAGTGCGTAAATCCTCTGAACTTTTGGTGTAAGTTAAGTGGACACATCCTCCTCCTTAATGCCGCGTTTTTACTCGTTCTCATCGAGCTAACTGCTGACAGTATCGTCACCCAAATTATCGAGAAATTCTTGCAGCGAATCGCGCCAATTGCGAACCCTATCGTCATTAGGAGCAATGGCTAAAGATCGATTAAACATTTCCAGCGCCTCTTGCAAATTCTTGAGTGCTTCCTGTCCCTCAGATAATTCTGCCTGTAACACACCCAGTATTTTTAGCGCAATCCCTTTGTTGTTGAGAGCATAGTTATCATCCGGTGCAATAAGTAAAGCAGAATTCAAGGCTGCGATCGCCTCTGAGTAAGACTGTTTTGCCGCCTCAAATTCACTTAGCTGTACCTGCAAATCACCCAGACTTTGCAGCGCAATCCCTTTGTTGTTGAGAGCAGCGATATAATCCGGTGCAATAAGTAAAGCAGAATTCAAGGCTGCGATCGCCTCTGAGTAAGATAGTTTTGCCGCCTCAAATTCACTTAGCCCTGCTTGCAAATCACCCAGACTGTGCAGCGTAATCCCTTTGCGGCTGAGAGCAACGATATAATCCGGTGCAATAAGTAAAGCAGAATTCAAGGCTGCGATCGCCTCTGAGTAAGATAGTTTTGCCGCCTCA